>DAHVAB010000322.1 GCA_027314825.1 Solirubrobacterales bacterium | reverse complement strand
GGCGGGCCGCGGCGGTCACAGGCTGGCCGGCGGCGGCCGTCACAGGCTGGCCGGCGGCAGCCGTCACAGGCTGGCCGGCGGCGGCCGTCACAGGCTGGCCGGCGGCGGTCACAGTCTGCCGGCTGACACGATGAGATAGGCAGATGCGCGCCCGTCGCCGCTCAGACCAGCAGCTTCTCGACGCCACCCGGGAGGGAGAGATCGACGCGTTCGGCCTGCTCTTCGAACGCCACGCCGAGACGGTGCTCGCGTTCCTGCGCCGGCGGATCGCGGGCGCCGAGGCGGCCGACCTGACCGCGGAGACCTTCGCGGCGGCGCTGGATGCCACGATGGCCGGGCGCGCCGGCTCGGTGCCGAACGCCGCCGCCTGGCTGATCGGCATCGCCAGGTTCAAGCTGATCGACAGCTACCGCTCCGCCCGCGTGGAGGACCAGGCGCGCAGGAGGCTCGCGATCGAGCCCTTGGAGATCGAGGATGCCGAGCTTGCGCGCATAGACGAGCTGGCCGGCCCCGGCCTGCCGGCGCAGGCAGCGCTCGCGCAGCTGTCTGTCGAGGAGCGGGAGGCGATCATCGCCCGGATCCTCCACGAACGCGACTACGAGGAGATCGCGAGAGAGCTCGATCAGACGCAGACCACGATCAGAAAGCGGGTCAGCCGAGGCCTGACCCGGATGCGAAAGCAGATGGGAGTGCAAGTCGGATGAGCCAACGATCCACCTATCTCGACCGTTTGCAGGACGAGCTGATGGCCGCGGGCCGGCGCCTGCAACATGAGCGACCGGAGCCCGGCGGGACGCAGACCTCGGGGAGCGGCTCCGGAGCAGCGCTGCGCGGGCGCGCCGCCGGAATGGCGGATGCGACGACGGCACACGGCCGGGGCGGATCGGTGTCGGGCAGGCCCACCGCACGCGGGCGCCACGGAGCTCCCCGGCGGCGCCGCCCAGCGGCGCTCGCGCTCGCCGCCGCCGGCGCGCTCGCAGCCGCTGCCGCGCTCGCGCTCACGCTCACCGGGCAGCCGGCCGGCACCCAGGACGCCTACGCCGGCTGGACCGCATCGCCGACGGCGCCGGCGAACGGCCAGATCGCGGGAGCGGAAGCGATCTGCAGAGCCGCCATCGCAAAGACCGAAGAGATGACGTCTCACGCGCACGGCACCGTGGAAGGCGGCGGGCAGCCGGGCGGCGCCGCCGATCCGCACGAGCCGCAGGCGGTCCATGAGCCGAGCATCGCGCCCGGCGAATGGCACACGGTGCTCAGCGACACTCGCGGCCCCTACACGATGCTGATCTTCGAAGCCGACGAAGGCCGCGCGAAGGAAACGTGCCTGACCGGCAATGGATCGCTTCTCTCCACGAGCGGCTCCTACGAACCGAGCACCGCGCCGGCGCGCTCCGGCGCGATCAGCGTCTTCTCCGACGGATCGGCGGCAGCGGACCCGCAGGCCGGCCGGCCCGAGCCCTTCCACTACATCAGCGGCCGGACCGGCGCCGGCGTCACGAGTGTGAGCGTCGAGCTGGCCAACGGCACACAGGTGCAGGCGAGCGTGATGGGCGGCTGGTATCTGGCGTGGTGGCCGGGCACGCAGAAGGCGCTGAGCGCTCAGGTGACGGGCACCGGCGCCACGACGAGCACGGTGTCGCTGGGGCGTTAGCAGGGCGACCGCGGCCAGAGCGCGCACGGCCAGGGCACGCGCGGCCAGAGCGCCCGCAGCCAGAGCGCCCGCAGCCAGAGCGCCCGCAGCCAGAGCGCCCGCAGCCAGAGCGCGCACGGCCAGGGCGCCCGCGGCCGGCGAGCACGTGCGCCGGCCGCGCTCGCCGGACAGGCCGCCGATCCCGCCGCGCAGCGACGCACGCGGCCGCCGGCTCGCCTAGCGACCCTGCCACTCCGGGGCGGGCTCCGCGGCGAAGACGACGACGGTGCGGGCGAGGCGATCGTGCAGCCCACGCGAGCGCTCATCGAAGACCATCATCAGCAACCCGGCGCCGAGCGGCAGCAGGGCGATCAGCAGGAAGCCGAAGCGCAGCGCCGCCCGCAGCGGCCGGATCGGGCCGCGGTCGCGAGCGTCCCGCACACGGATGCGCATCAGCCGATCGCCGGGAGTCTGCCCTGTGCTCGACCAGAAGAAGGCGAAGTAGCCGACCGACCAGAGAAGCCACACGCCGGCCCCGATCGCGGCGATCACCCGCTCCACGTCGCTCGGCATGTGCAGCACCGAGAGGCAGAGCGCGACGGTGCTCGCCACGATCGCGGCGACGCCGTTGACGACCGCACCGTCCGCGGCGAAGGCGATCGTGCGTGTCACCAGGCCCGCGTATCCGGGTCGCACCTCCCGCGCGCCGGTGGCGCGGGCGAGCGCACGGCGGGCACGGATCGCCTCGGCGTGGGCCTGGGCCCGCCGGACCCTCCCCACTCCGAGCGGCTCGCTCACGACGGTCCGCTCTCCGGCAGCGCCGGCGCGGAGGTGGAGCCGTCGGAGGGGGTCTGTCGGCGCCCGCGGCGCACGGCGCGCGCAAGCCACGCGTCGGCCGTGCGCGAGCGATCGCGCGCCCTGTCGGCCACCTCCTCCACGAACCCGCGGCCCTGCTGGGTGATCGCCGCGGTCACGGCGGGGCTCTGGGCGATCTCATCGACCAGAACCCACAGCTGGTCGCTCTCCAGGAGCCTGGCGACGGTCTCCTCCAGCA
>DAHVAB010000321.1 GCA_027314825.1 Solirubrobacterales bacterium | reverse complement strand
GGGCGCGCATGCGCACGCCGCGCGGGGCGGGCACCGGGCGCGGGACGTACATGCGCACGCCGCGCGGGGCGGGCACCGGGCGCGGGACGTACATGCGCACGCCGCGCGGGGCGGGCGCCGGGCGCGGGGCGCACATGCGACGCATCCGGCAGAGGTCAGAGACCGAGCGCAGCTGAAGCTCGTGGGCAGCCGCCAGAACACGCTGATCGAGACCGGCCGCGCCACCGGCACGCTCCCCGGCTCCGTCAAGGTCTCCTTCACCCTCCACGGCCTGCACGCCACCTCGCGCTTCACGATCTACGCCCATGGCGGCACGATCTCGGGCGTCGGAGAGGGCTTCGTGAAAAGCGGGCGGACCGGCTACGACACCTTCGGCGGATCGCTGCGGCTGACCGGCGGCAGCGGCCGCTACCGTGGCGCCTCCGGCTCCGGCACGCTCTACGGAAGCCTCTACAAGCTGAACGAGAGCATCAAGGTGCAGGTGGACGGCACGCTGCGCCACCGTTGAGCATGGGACGCTGAGGAGCACTTGCGCCGCGTTCGGGAGAGGAGCGCACTGCTGGCGAGCATCCTCGCGCTCTGCGGCGCGAACGCAGCCGCCGCGGCCCCGCGAGTCGGAGCGCACCCTGCCTCTCAGCGGGCCCGGCCGGCCGCGAGCGTGCCCGCGGCCGGCCCGCAGGTCAGGCTCCACGCGGCCTTTCGCCCGGACCGTCCGGGCGCGAGCACAACGATCTCGTTCGGCTTCACGGTCGCGCAGCCATCGCCGGTGCGAAGCATCGAAGTCGACCTCCCGGCCGGCATGGGCTTCGCGACCGCGACGCTCGGCTTCGCGACCTGCACGCCACAGGTCTTCATGGCGGAGGGCGCGAAGGGCTGCCCCGCAGACTCACGGGTCGGGCACGGCACCGCGTACGCGGAGGCGCCGTTCACGGGCGAAGGCGGCCGTCCCAAACCGACGTTCGAGACCGCGCGCGTGGAAACGTTCTTCGGCCCGATCGAAGGCGAAGCGCAGACGGTGCTCTTCTGGATCGAAGGCAGCTCACCCGCCAGCCTCTGGCAGCCGCTGATCGCACGCGCGCTGCCCGCGCGCGCACCGTTCGGCGAGCGCCTCCTGATCGAAGAAGTGCCGCTGTTGCTCGCAGCCCCCGAAGGCCCCTACACCGCCCTTCGCGGCTTCTCCAGCACGATCGGCCCGCGGGACATCACCTACTACCTGCACAGGCACGGCAGGGCGATCCCGTTCAAGCCGCGCGGCGTGAGCGTCCCGGAGCGCTGCCCGCGCGGCGGCTACCCGGTGGCAGCCAGCTTCACGTGGTGGCAGAGCGCTGAGAGATCCCACGCGCTCACGCACGTGCCGTGCCCGCGCAGGCGGCGCAGGGGCCGACGCCGGCGGCGGACCGGCTGACCGCAGTAGAGGCCCGCAGGGCAAGCCAGGCAAGGACGCAGCGAGCGAAGTGTGCCTCGGCACACGAGCGAGCGAGGACGCCGCATGGCGCCGCCCTGCGGGTCTCTACTTTGCGTTCGCGAAATACTCGGCGTTGATCTGGGTGAAGCGCTGCCATTCCTCGGGCAGCTGATCCTCGGCGAAGCAGGCGTCCACGGGGCAGGCCTCCACGCAGGCGTCGCAGTCGATGCACTCCTCGGGGTCTATGTAGAGCTGCTCGGCAGGGTCGTAGCCGGGCTCGTCGGGCGTCGGGTGAATGCAGTCGACGGGACAGACCTCCACGCAGGAGTTGTCCTTGGTGCCGATGCACGGCTCGGCGATCACGTAGGCCATTCGGTTCTTTCCTGGTTGGATTTCGGGTGCAGCAGTGATCCTAGCGACCCTGGCTGGGTGTAGGTTTCGGGCATGCTGCTGCTGACCGGCGCAAGCGGGCAGGTCGGCTCCGTGCTGCTGGCGCGCCTGCTGGCGCGGGGCACCCAGGTGCGCTGCCTGGTGCGCGACCCGCGGCGCCTTCGAGCCCAGCGCGTGCGCGTGCAGATCGCGCTCGGCGACCTCACCGACCCTCCCTCCTTCCGCAACGCGATGCGCGGCGTGCAGACGGTCGTGCACCTGGCGGCGGCGATCCGCGACCAGCCGGAGGGCTCGATCGAGGAGCTCAACGGGATCGCCACCTGGCGGATGGTGCAGGCGGCCCGCCAGGCCGGGGTGGAGCGCTTCGTCTTCTTCTCCGCGCTCGGCGCCAGCACCCACCACCGCTCACGGTTCTTCCGGGCCAAGGCGCTGGCCGAGCAGGCGGTCGCACAGGCGGGGCTGCGCTGCCTGATCTTCGCCCCCTCGCTGATCTACGCCCCCGGCGACCGCTGGCTGACGCTGATCCAACGGCTCTCCCTCGCCGGCGTGACGCCGATCGCCGGCCGTGGCCGCGCCCGCTTCCAGCCAATCTGGGCCGAGGATGTGGCCGACTGCGTGGCGGCGGCGCTGCAGGCGCCCTCGCCCGCCGAATCGGGCGGCGGCTGCGCCCGGTATGAGCTGGCCGGCCCGGAGACGCTCAGCCACCAGGAGATCGTGCGCGTGGCGCTGCGCTCCCTCGGGCGCCGCCAGTCGGTGCTGCACGTGCCGACGCCGCTGGCCTGCCGCGGCCTGCGCCTGCTGGAGCGGGCGGCCGGCGAGAGCGCATTCGCCACCTGGGACGAGGCGGAGCTGATGGGGGTGCCGATGCTCTCCGCGCGCGGCGCCGCCGACGCCGAATCG
>DAHVAB010000320.1 GCA_027314825.1 Solirubrobacterales bacterium | reverse complement strand
GGCGAGCTTGCCCTGCCACGGGTCGACCACGCCCATCCCGAGGAACACGTCGGGGTGGGCGGCCACGACGTCGGCGATGTGCCGGTTGGGCACCGAGCCTCGTCCGGTCACGGTGGCGTCGGTGGAGTTGACGATCACCGCCAGCATCCCCACGCCGAGCGCGACGCCGAGGACGATCACGAGCGCGACGGCGATCGCCACGTCGGTCGTGAGCGCTCGCCGCTGGCGCGCCCGGGCCGCCGCCGCTCGCCGCCTCGCGATCGACGGTGGCAGCCCGTACTCGGGCATCTCGGAGGCCGCCCTGCGCTGCTGGCCGCCTTCGGGGCGCGCGCCGTTGCCGCCACGCGGCGAGGATCCCGAACGGGCTCCGGGCGGCGGCCCGGGCCGGGGTCGCAACGGACGGCGCTCGCCGGTCTCGCTCATATCGACAGTCTCCTGAAGATCGACCGCGGCAGCGCGCGCAGCGCCAACATCACCCCCCGCATCGCCGGGGGCGCCCACACGGTCTGGGCGCCCCGCTCCAGGCCGGCGACCGCGGCCCGCGCAACGTCCGCGGGCGTGCAGGCCAGCGGCGGCACGGGCAGGCCGGCGGTCATCCGCGTGCGCACGAAGCCGGGACGGATCACCATCACCTCCACGCCATCGCCCCGTAGATCGTCGGCGAGGCCCTGCGCCAGCGCGTCAAGCGCCGCCTTGGAGGCGCCATAGACGGCGTTCGTGCGCCGGGGGCGCTGTGCCGCCACGGAGGAGAGCACCATCACGGTGCCCCCGCCCTGCTCGCGCATCCGCGCCGCCGTGTGCATCAGCAGCGATCCGGCGCCGCGCACGTTCACATCCAGCACGTCGAGCGCCTCACCGATCCGACCGCTGTCGGGCAGCCCGCCCCGCTCGCCCAGGACGCCGAGCGCCAGGATCGCGATCTCCGCGGCGCCGAGCCTGGCGAGCGCCTCGGCGACCATCTCGGCGTGGCCGGCCGGCTGCTGTGCCTCCAACCCTGCCAGCACGTGGCACTTCACATCCCCCTGCGAGCGCAGGGAATCGGCTGCCCGCTGCAGCTGCTCGGCATCGCGCCCCATCAGCGCGACCTCCAGCGGCCCCTTGCGAGCGAGCTCCGCCACGATCGCCAGCCCGATCTCCGAGGTGCCGCCGATCAGCAGCACCCGCCGGGGATGGGTGGAGCCGCTCATCGGGCCACCCCGGCCAGCGCCAGCCTGCGAGCCATGTCCGAGCACATCACGCCGTCGGGATCGACCTGCCCGCGGATCTCGCGGAAGCTTCGCAGCCGCGGGTACATCCGCTCCAGCATCTCCCCGCGCAGACGCGCGTCCTTGGCCAGGTACACCCGGCCGCCGGCGGCGGCGACCTCCTCGTCGGCACGGTCGAGCAGCTCGCCGAGCCCGGGCGCGGCCGCCGGCACGTCGACGGCGAGCGTGAGGCCGGGGATCGGGAAGGAGAGCATTCCGCCCGAGCCGGGACCGAAGCGCTTCACCACCGCCAGGTACATCGGCACGCGCCCGGCGCGCAGGCGCTCCAGCACGCTGCCGATCACCTCGGCCCGGCTCTCCGGGACCACGAACTGGTACTGGATGAGGCCGCCGGCACCGTAGATCCGGCTCCAGCAGCCGAGCGCGTCGAGCGGGAAGAAGTGCTCGGCCATGCCGACCGTCACACCCCGCGCACAGTCAGGGCTGCCGCGCCAGCGCAGCTCGTTGAACGCCCGCACGAGCGCCGGCCGCAGCACCCAGTCGGGGAACCGCTCCGGGACCCGCAGCCGGGGCCTGCCGGGCAGCGGCACGCGGCGGGGACGCCCATCCCCGTCGCTCCCGCAGGGACGGTCGTTGGAGCGCATCACGACCGAGCGCCCGAAGCCGCGTCCGCCGCGGCCGCGCAGCAGGTCGACCCAGGCGATCGCATAGCGATACCGGTCGGTCTGAGCCAGCAGCGCGATCGCTCCGTCCAGATCGGGGGTGCGGTCTATGTCCGCATCCAGCACCGCAGGCACATGGCGGCGAGGTCTCAGCACTGCCTCCACCACGACGCCGGTCAGCCCCATGCCGCCGAGTGTGGCCTCGAAGAGGTCGCGGTCGCTCTCGCGGGAGAGGCTCCGTATCTCCCCGTCGGGAGTGCACACTCTCATCGCCTCCACGTGCGCGCCGAAGCTGCCGTCGCTGAAATGGTTCTTGCCGTGGATGTCGGCGCCGATCGCGCCCCCGACCGTCGCATGGCGGGTGCCGGGCACCACCGGCAGCGAGAGGTCGTGCGGAGCGAGCCCGACCACGAGCTCGCCGAGCGTGACCCCGGCGCCCGCCCGGACCATCGGATCCTCGCCCGGCAGGACCTCGAAGCCGCGCAGCCGAGTCATGTCGATCACCGTCCCGCCCCCGTTCTGGGCGGCATCGCCGTAGCTGCGTCCGGCGCCGCGGGCGATCACGCCGCCGCGGGCCGGCGATGCGGCGTGCAGCGCGGCGGCCAGATCCTCGGCGCTGCGGGGCATGACCACGGTGGATCGGCTCGGCGCGATCCTCCCCCAGCCGGTGAGGCTGCGGCTCTCGCCGGCGATCCGCGGACCATTGGTGAGCCGAGGCTCATCCACGCTCTGCGGCCGGTCGGCCGCCCAAGGCTCATCCACGCTCTGCGGCCGGTCGGCCGCCCGAGGCTCATCCACGCTCTGCGGCCCGTCGGCCGCCCGAGGCTCA
>DAHVAB010000031.1 GCA_027314825.1 Solirubrobacterales bacterium | reverse complement strand
CTCGATCCCGATCTCGGCAGGGTCGCGCCCCGCCTCGGCGGCGCCCTGGTGCAGCGCCGCCAGCAGGTCAGCCAGCTCCGGCCCCGGCGGGATCCGCGGGAACCAGCCGTCGGCGATCCGCCCGGCGCGGCGCACCGCCCGGCGGCTGGTGGCGCCGAACCAGACCGGAATCGGGCGCTGCAGCGGCAGCGGCGCGATCCCGGCGCCGGTGATTCGCTCGTGTGTGCCCGCGAAGGTGACGCTGCGCTCGGTCCAGAGCATCCGCATCAGCTGCACCTGCTCGGCGATCCGCTCGCCCCTGTTTGAGAAGTCCTTGCCGAGCGCCTCGTACTCGACCGGGTTCCAGCCGAGCCCGACGCCGAGCCGGAAGCGGCCTTCGGTGAGCAGGTCGACCTCGGCGGCCTGCTTGGCCACGAGCGCCGTCTGGCGCTGGGGCAGGATCACGATTCCGCTGACGAGCTCCAGCGGCGTGATCGCGGCGAGGAAGCCGAAGAGCACCATCGGCTCGTGGAAGGTGGTGTCGACGTCGTAGGGGCCGCGCCAGCCGCGATGGACGGCCGGGTCGGCGCCGAGCACGTGGTCGTAGACGACGATGTGGCTGTAGCCGAGCTCGGTGACCGCCGCCGCGTACTCTCGCACCGCACCGCGGTCGCCGCCGAGCTCAGCCTGGGGGAAGACGACTCCGATGCGCAACGGCTCGTTCATCGACCGTCAAGATAGCCGACGGCGGCTATGATGACGGGTGTATGTCGGCACGGTCGGCAGCACCGGAGGAGTTCGTGTACCACCTCCATCTCGATGGCGAGGAGGCGGCCATCGCGGCGAGCGCGCTGCGGCTGCTGATCGCCGACGAGGCGCATGAGCCGGCGCTGCGCGGTCTCGCCCGGGAGGCGCTGCGGAAGGTCTCCGGGGAGGCGGACGCCAACGGGGTGATCACCGTCCCGCTCAGCCCGCAGGAGATGAAGATCTCCCACACCGCGCTCAGGCTGCTGCTGGACGACCTGCAGCGAGAGCAGGCGCGCGAGCGCCAGCTGCTGCAGGCGATCCTCGACAAGCTTCCCGACGAGCACGCGATCAGGGCGATCGTTCTCAGTTAGCCCGAGGGATCGGTGTTCGTGTCGGTGACGCGCGGGGCTTCGCAGACGGCCGGCCCCGGCGCCGGCCGGGCGGTTTCGTGATGGCCGCGGGCGGCGCGCGAGCAGTCGATCGATCGTTGCATCTGCGCAGGACGGATGCGACGCGCCGGCAGCTGCGTCTATACGCACGTCGGATTGGCCGCCTGGCGGCGGCGGTGGTCGCGTTGCTGGCGCTCGGCGCGCTCGGGCTCGCTCTCAGCGAAGGGGTCGGGTTCTGGTATGCGCTGCGCTGGGCGGTCGACACCGCCGCCACCGTCGGCGGCTTCCCTCAGCCTCGGACGCTGCCCGGCCAGATCGTGCATCTCGCGCTGGTCCTGGTCGGCGTCGGTACTCTCTTTTATGCGCTGGCCACGGTCGCCGAGCTCTTTCTCGCCGGCCATCTCGCCGAGCTGCTGAGCATCAGGCGCATGCAGAGGAAGATCGACTCGCTCACCGATCACCACATCATCTGCGGCTTCGGCCGGGTCGGGCGCCAGGTTGCGCGGGATCTGCAGGCGGCGCGCGCCGACTATGTCGTGATCGACTCCAACCCGCAGAGCCGCGAGCTCGCCGAGAGCCTCGGGCTCATGTTCATCGAGGGAGACGCGGCCGAGGATGCGGTGCTCGCGGAGGCCGGCATCGAGCGGGCCCGCTCGATCATCGTCTGTGCCGACTCCGATGCTGACAACGTGTTCATCACGCTCACCGCGCGCGAGCTGCGAGGCGACGTCGCGATCCTCGCCAGAGCGGCGATGGAGGACACCGAGAGCAAGCTCAAGCGCGCCGGCGCCGATCGGGTGATCTCGCCGTATAAGGCGAGCGGCAGCGAGATGGCGCGGCTCGCGCTGCATCCGCAGCTCGGCGGCGTGATGGATGTGAACTCCAGGTACCGCGTCGAGGAGATCGAGGTGGGCAGGACCTGCGAGGCGGCCGGGCGGACGCTCGGGGAGATCCGAGGGAGCGCGATCGTGGTCGGATTGCGCCGCGGCGAGGAGTTCCATCCCCAGCCATCCGGCGATCTTGCGCTGCGCGCCGGCGATGTCCTGATCGCGCTCGGGGCGCCGAGCGCGCTGGAGCGGCTCGTCGGGCTGCTGGAGGATCGGCCCGGCTGAGGAGCCTGTGCGGGCCCCCCCGGCGGCGCGGTCGGATTCTCGCTCGCCCGCCCGGTCGGCCCGCGGTGGCGGCTGCGCCTGCGCCCGCGGCTGCGCCTGCGCCTGTGGCTGCCCTGCGGCTGCGCCTGCGCCTGTGGCTGCGCCTGCGGTGGCGCCTGCGCCCGCGGCTGCGCCTGGCGGACGGGAACCGTGGAGCTGCGCGGGCAGCTTGCGGTCGAGGTGATAGCGTCGCCGCCACGGTGGCCCCGCTGCTGATCACCTCCGACGCCGCGGCGCCCGTGCCGGGCTTTCACCGTTCCGTCTCCGCTCTGATGGCGCAGCGCGAGCGCGTGCTGATGGTCAGGCGCGGGCCCACCCGGGCGTGGGCGCCGGAGCGATGGGACGTGCCCGGCGGGCACATCGAGCAGGGCGAGGGCGAGCACGCGGCGCTCGTGCGCGAGGTCTCCGAGGAGCTCGGCGTGAGCGTGCGGGCGGAGTCGTTCTCGCTGGCCGGAAGGCTTCTCGGGCCGAACTACGATTGCGCCTTCTACCGTGTTCGGGAGTGGTCAGGCGCGCCGCGCAACGCGGCTCCGGAGGAGCACTCCGAGCTTGCGTGGCTGGCCGAGCGGGAGCTCGCGAACCTCGCGCTTGCCGATCCGGACGCGCTGCCGATCATCCGCCTCGCGTTCGCGTGAGCCCGACGCCGGCGCCGCGGCGGTGCGGTAGACGACAGGTTGGAAGCAGAGGTCGATCGGCTCGTCGAGGATCGCGGCCGCCATCGCGCGCGCCCCGTGCCGCAGAGCGTCGGTGACTCCCGTCGCATCCGGGTCGAGGCGCCCGATGAGGCTCGTGTGGTCGGGGACGGCGATCTGGTGAATGTGGATGGGCTCGCCCGGCTGCGGCCCTGCTCCCGGCCACGGCCGCCGCTGGAATCGGGTGCGCCGTCGCGCCGCCAACCCAGGCTTCGCCGCAGATCTCCCCTCCAAGGCAACCTCCGGATGGCCGGGCGGCTCCGGCACTGTCGCAGCCGCGATCGGGGTGCCGACCTGCAGCTGCGCGGCCAGGCGGTTGTAGCTGCCCCGTCTGGCGTCGAGCAGCTCCACGAGCCTGCGGTCGTGTCGTGCCGCGAGCGTCGCCCCCAGCTCGCTGACCGCCGGCTTGCGGTAGGTGGAGGGGCGCGAGCGCAGCACGAGGATGTGGCTGGCGCCCTCGCGCACCGCGGTCGGGAACGGGATCGGCTCGATCAGTCCACCATCGGCCATCCTCTCGCCGCCCACCACCGGCGGCTCGCCGCCGAGGCGCGGCAGCGACGCGCTGGCCCTGACCGCCAGCGCGAGCGCGTCGCGGTCGGCGAAGTCGCCGAGCACGCGCAGTGACATCGTCTCCAGCGAGGTCGCCAGCACCCGCAGGTCGGGTCCCGATGCGAGCGCCTCGAAGGAGAGCGGCTTCTGCGCGGAGATGAGCTCCTCGAAGAGGAGGTCGAGGTCGATCATCGGGCGCCCGCGCAGGGGAGCGGTGCGGCGGATCACGTGGGCGGCGATGGCATCCTGGTAGTGGGTCGCGCTGAGCGCCGACTGCCCGGCCGCCGCGGCCCAGCCGTTCAGGGCGCCGGCGGACACTCCGTATATATGGTCGAAGGAGCCGATCAGCCCGGCCGCCTCCAGCAGCACGCACATCCCGGCGGTGACCGCCCCGCGCATGCCGCCGCCCTCGATCGCAAGGCTGAGCACGTTGCCGTCATCGCGTTTCCGCGGCCGGCTGCCCGTGGCGGCGCGCTCCAGCAGCAGCCGCAGCACGGGGCTGTCCACCCGCTCGGGGTCTCGCAGCAGCATGGGCGTGTCGGTTGCCGTGAGCGGACCGGAGGAATGCTCGTCTCGATGCTCACGAGCTGGCATGTGAACGCTTCTCACATTCACACCCTGCCGGGCGGGCCGTCCCCGGGCAGCCGTGGGATCCCGTGCATCGCGGTGGGGTACTACGCGGCGCGGCCTCGTGGGGATGCCGGCACGAAGCGAGGACTGACACCTCCACGGTCCCGTGGCGATACCGGAGCGGGATGAGGACTCACAGGTCCACGGCCTCGATCCGCCCCGAGGAGATCGCGTGCAGGAGGGCCGCATAGTCGCGCGCGTTCTGCTCGGCGTAGGAGGCCGCGAAGTCGACGATCGCCTCGGCGAAGGTGGCGCTGCGCCCCAGATAGGAGGAGATCGCGACCCGGTCGCCGCTGCGAGCGTGAGCGCGGGCCAGCGTCCATCCGCACAGCTGCGCGTAGCCGCGCAGCAGCTGAGGGGTCATGCTGTCGATGTCGGGCGAGAGCTTGCCGTCCCAGAGCTGGCGCAGGTAGAAGTCCCGCGGAGAGCCGTCCAGCCCGATCGCCGGCATCCATCCGAGGAAGATGTCGCTCGCGGCCTGCATCAGGCGCTGACCCTCCACCACCCGCTGGCCATGGTTGGCGTAGGCGGACGCGCCGGCGTAGGGCTCCAGGACCGACTCCTGGGCCTCCTTGCACTGCAGCACCAGCGGGTCGGAGTCCTCGTTGCCGGCGAACAGGACGATCCACGCGCGCGTGCCGACGCTGCCCACGCCGACCACCTTGCGGGCGATCGAGAGGTGACGGTAGCCGTCGAAGAGGCGCCGGCGGTCGTGCGGGAGGCTCTCGCGATATGCGCTCAGCAGGCCGCTCAGGGTAGCTTCGAGCTGCGCGCGCCCGGCGTCGTCGAGCAGCTCCTCGATCGGCACGATCAGCGGTGGATCGCTGACGAACCGAAGGTGCCCATCGACACGCTCGGTCAGCCTGCCGGCGGCGCGCCGGCTTTCCTTGCCGCGGGCCTTGGCGATGTTGCGCTCGATCGCGCGCCGGCGCTTTGAGGAGATGCCCTCCTCGCGTGCCATCCGCAGGATCTGACGGGCGGGCAGGCGTGCGTACCAGACCTCCAGGTTGCCCTCACGGGCGAAGGAGCGCATCGAGCGGACATAGACATCGGCCGCCCTCAGCACGGCGGCTCGGCGGTCCGCCTCCGCGAAGCCGCGCTGGAGGCCCGCGACGTGGAGGCTCGCGGCCAGCCGCTTGAGATCCCACTCGAACGGTCCGGGCAGCGTCTCGTCGAAGTCGTTGAGGTCGAAGACGATCTCGCGGTCCGGCGATGCGAAGCCGCCGAAGTTGGAGAGGTGCGCGTCGCCGCAGAGCTGGGCTCTGAGCCCCGAGGTGGGCGTGTGCGCCAGGTCGCCCGCCATGATCGCGGCGGAGCCGCGAAGGAAGGAGAGCGGGGAGCGCGCCATCCGCCCGTAGCGGATCGCCAGCAGCTCGGGAAGGCGGCTCTCGCCCTGGGCTTCGAGCAGCGCCACGGGGTCCGCGCGCGAGGCGGGAGGCTGCCAGGCGGCGTGAGCCGAGCGCGGCGCGCGCTCGCGGGCCTGCCTGCCGATCATCGCGCTCTGCTCGGGTGTGCTCATGGTGCTCTGAGTCCGGAATCCGGCACGTCTCGCCCTGCCTGCCGCCCGCGTGGATCACACGTCCGCGCTGCGGCCCGCCGGCCGTGTGCGCGCACCGCGGTGGGCGGTCGTGGATGCGCACCGCGGTTCGGCGAGCGTACGCCCGCGCCGCGGTCGGGTTAACCGTGAAAGACCGCGCCCACGGCTGTGGCTTGCCCACCTTGTGCGGCGCCGGTGAGGGTGCGAGCGTGAGCACAGATGCAACTACCTGAGGTGGCGGGATGGGTCCGGCCACCGAGTCGCCGAAAGGAGGCGATGGTCGATGGACCAGAGACCTGAGAGACCTGACACGAGGGTCACGCAGGCGTCTGCGCAGCCCACGGGCGTTCCGCGCACCGGCGATGGCGCGCGCAGCGGTGGCGCTCCGGTGCCACAGCCGTGGGATCGCGGAGAATCCCATTACGACCCCTACGAGGAGCGCGGCTACGGCTGGGTGCTCTTCGCGGGAGTGATGATCTCGATTGTCGGGATCATCAACTTCATCTACGGGATAGCGGCGATCGCCAACTCGAAATTCTACGTCGGAGGCGCCGTCTACATCATCAGCGAACTGAACACCTGGGGTTGGGTGATCATGTTCACGGGCGTGGTGCAGTTCATCGCGGCCATGGGGATCTTCATGCGCGCTCAGTGGGCGCGTTGGGTGGGGGTCGCCACGGCGGGCGTGAACGCGATCATCCAGCTGATCTTCATACCGGCCTACCCGCTGGCGTCGCTCGCGATCTTCGCGATCGACATCCTCGTCCTATATGGGCTTCTCGCCTATGGCGGACGCAGCAGGCAGGCGGCGTGAACACGGTCTCGCGCTAGGCGGGCCCTGACGCACCGGCGCCGGTCGCCCGCCTGACGCACCGGCGCCGGTCGCCCCGGTCTTCGCGCGGACTCTCCCGCGCGGAGCCGTGGCGCCCGGCGCTCGCGCATGCGCAGGCTGCTGGTCGTAGCTGATGCCGCGCCGCGCTGCCGGTCGCCCCGGTCTTCGCGCGGACTCTCCCGCGCGGAGCCGTTGGATCACGGTGTCCGGCATGGGGGAGGGCTCTGCGGAGAAGTCCGGAAGATGCGACCTGGCGGCCTCGCTAGCCTTGACATCGCAGCGCCGGCAGTGCTCCTTCCTGGCGGACAGGGGTGGCGCAGGCGCGGAGTATGGATGATGGGTGCGACCCGGTTGCAGCGAGCTGGGGCGGCTCGTCTGAAGCCGGCTCACAGGATCGCGATCGCGACATGAGCTTCTGCCGGCCGCCGGCCATCAAGCCCCGCTGGAGCTTCAGGGTATGACCGAGATCGACGGAGTCGCCATGCGATTCGTGGCGGCGCTCAACGGTCGTGACGCGGAGCGGCTGGCCGCGCTGGCCGAAGAGTCGGTCGAGTTCCGCCCGGTGAGCACGAACGGGGCGCGCGAGACCTACCGCGGCAGGGACGGGCTGCGCCGCTGGGCTTGGGAGGCGCAGCGCGCCGGCACCGAGCTGCGAACCCGGGTGCGCAAGGCCGCCGCCCTGCGGGACGGACGGATCGCGCTGCTCTCCGACCTGATGGTCGACGGCGAGGAGACGGCGCGCGCCGCGATCGTCATGCGGCTCGGCGATCAGGGCAGGCTCGCCAAGGTGCACTGGTATGTCACCGACGAGGAGCTGTTGGAGCGGCTGGGGCTGCTGTAGGTGACCCCGGGTGATCCCGGGCGCTCGCCAGACGCCGGACCCCGGGCGCTCGCCAGACGCCGGACCCCGGGCGCTCGCCAGACGCTGGACCCCGGGCGCTCGCCAGACGCTGGACCCCGGGCGCTCGCCAGGCGCGGGACCCCGGGCGCTCGCCAGACGCCCATGACGGCGGCTGGCATGAGGTGCGCGGTCTTCGCTGGCCGCTGGGAGAATGCTGCGATGCGTCTCGCCGTGGTGGGGCATGTCGAGTGGGTCCAGTTCGCGCGGGTGGAGCGCGTCCCGGCGCCGGGCGAGATCGCGCACGCGACCGAGAGCTTCCAGCTGGCGGCCGGCGGCGGCGCCGTGGCCGCGGTGCAGCTCGCACGGCTCGGCGGAGGGTGCCTGCTCTACACCGCGCTCGGCGATGACCACCATGGGCGGGCCGCCAAGCGCGAGCTGGAGCGGCTCGGGGTGACGGTGCACGCCGTCTGGCGTGAGGAGCCGCAGCGGCGTGCATTCGTGTTTCTGGATGGAGATGGTGAGCGCACGATCACCACGATCGGAGTGCGCCTGCAGCCGCGGGCGCAGGATCCGCTGCCGTGGGGCGATCTGGCCGGCGTCGACGGGGTGTACTTGACCGCGGCCGACCCGGACGCGGTGCGCCTGGCGCGGGCGGCCGCTCGCCTGGTGTGTACGGCCCGTGCGATGCCCGATCTGGCGGCGGCGCGGGTGCAGGTCGATGCGCTGGTCGCAAGCGGCATCGATGCGGGCGAGCGCTACGAGCGGGGCGATCTCGACCCGGCGCCCTCGATCGTCGCGCGCACGGCCGGTGCGGATGGCGGCGCGCTGGAGTGCGCGGATGGCGGGGTAGGGCGCTGGGAGGCGGCGCCCCTGCCGGGGCCGGTCGTGGATTCCTACGGTGCGGGCGACTCCTTCGCGGCCGGGCTCACCTTCGGGCTCGCGGAAGGCCGATCACCTGAGGAGGCCGTCGCGCTGGGCGCGCGCTGCGGCGCGGCCTGCATGACCGGGCGCGGTCCGTATGAGGGGCAGCTGCGCGAGTGATCGGCGAGGGGACGATCGAAGGCGTCCCGGTGCTTACGCTGCGCGGCGAGAGCAGTGGGATGCAGGCCGCGTTCGCCGTGAGCGCCGGGATGGTCGGCTGCTCGCTGACCCATCATGGGCAGGAGCTGCTCGGTCTCCGCGGCGGGCTGAGCCGTTACATCGAGCGCGGCTCGACGATGGGGATTCCGCTGTTGCACCCCTGGGCCAACCGGCTGGCAAGCAGGCGGTTCACCGTCGCGGGGCGCGAGGTGGTGCTCGACTCGGAGGCGGTGCGCTGCTCGACGGACGCCAACGGCCTGCCGATGCACGGCCTGCTGGCGGCCGCCAAGGGTTGGGTGACGGAGCGGCACGAGCCGAGCGCCGACGGGGGAGTGCTGGCCGCGGCCTTCGACTTCGCCGCGCAGGCGCAGCTGATCGCCGCGTTCCCATTCCCGCACACGGTGAGGATCGAGGCGACGCTGGCCGGCGCGGAGCTGCGGATCGCGACGACCGTCTCGGCCACCGGCGAGGTCCCGGTGCCGGTCGCGTTCGGGTTTCATCCCTACCTCCGTCTGCCCGGCGTGCCGCGGGCGCGGTGGCGGGTGGAGATTCCGGTGTCCCAGCGCCTGCAGCTCGATCGCCTGATGCTGCCGACCGGCGCCCGTGAGCCGGTCGCGATCGAAGCCGGCCCGCTCGGCACGCGCACCTTCGACGATGCCTTCCTGGCACCGGCCGCCGGGGAGCCGTTCGCGCTGAGCGCAGGAGGCCGGCGGATCGAGCTGCGGATGCTCGGCGGATATCCGTTCGCGCAGGTCTATGCGCCGGGCGACGATGAGGTGATCGCCTATGAGCCGATGACCGCGCCGGCCAACGCGCTGATCGCCGGCGGGCCGGACCTGCCGATGCTGGCTCCCGGCGAGAGCCTCACCGCCACGTTCACGATCACGGTGAGCGAGCGGGCCTGAGCACGAGGCCGCCGAAACGGTCCCCTGCCGCCCAGGCCCCTACACGGAGACCTACCTTCCTACTGGCGGAGCCACACCGGCGATCGGCTGGTTTGAGCGGTCTGGTGTTGCGGACAGCGGTAGGCAAGGCCAACGAGCGTCAGGGTCGTCCTCAGGCTCAAATCCTTGATTTGCCGCCGCCGTAATGCCTAATGCGTCTGCACGTGAATCCCCAATCTGTCGGCCTCGAAATCCACAATCTGTCTGGGTGTGACCCAGCGCGCCTGATCGACTTGGACGACGAGGCGGTGGCGGGCGCCGCGCGGGACGATCCGCGCGGGTTCGTGGCCGAGCTCGATGGCCCTGCGATCATCGACGAGATCCAGCGTGTGCCCGGCCTGCTGCTCGCGATCAAGCAACGGCTCGACTCCGATCGCTCGCGCGGGCAGTTCCTGATCACCGGCTCGGCGAACATCCTCACGCTTCCCACCGTGGCGGATGCGCTGCCCGGGCGTGTGCGCTACGTCAACCTGTGGCCGTTCTCGCAGGGCGAGCTCCACGGTCGCAGGGAGAGCTTCATCGACAGGCTCTTCGACGGCTCGCCGCCGCGGCTCTCAGGCGTGCCGGTCGGCCGCGGCGAGCTCGCGGCGGCGATCATCGCCGGCGGCTACCCCGAGTCCCAGGGACTCAGCGCTCGCGGCAGGCCGCAATTCTTCTCAAGCTACATTTCGTCGCTGATCGGCCGCGATCTGCGCGATATCGCGAGCGTGCGCGACCTCGAGCGCGTCGAGCGCCTGCTTCATGTGCTCGCGGCTCGTTCTGGGTCGCTTGCGAGCTTCCACGGGATGGCAGGCGACCTTGGGGTCGATGCGAGCACCGCGAGGTCTGACACGAGCATCCTCGAAAGCCTGTTCCTCGTGCGCCGCCTGAAGCCCTGGTTCACGAACCTTGGCAGCAGGCAGATCAAGACGGCGAAGCTCTACATCGTCGACAGCGGGCTGCTTGCGTTCATGCTTGGTGCGAGTGAGCGGCGATTCGCCGAGGACGGTGCGATCGCGGGAGCGCTGCTGGAGAGCTTCGTCGCGATGGAGCTGCTGCGCCAGAGCGACTGGAGCGAGGAGCCGCTGTCGCTGTTCCATTATCGAGACAAGGAGCAGCGCGAGGTCGATGTCGTGCTCGAGCGCAACAGCGGCGAGGTCGCATGCGTCGAGGTGAATGCCGCCGCCACCGTGACAGCACGGGACTTCGCGGGCCTGCGCCATCTGCGCGATCGACTCGGCGAACGCTTCAAGGCCGGAGTGCTGCTCTACACCGGCTCAGAGACGCTCCCGTTCGGCGAACGACTCAACGCCGTACCGGTGAGCGGGCTTTGGGCCTGAGCAGCGCTGCCGCATGATTGCCCTCTCCTGCCCGGCGCGGCGTGCGTGCCGGGGCGAGCCTCGCCCGCGGGCCTGACCGCGACGCCCCGGTGTCAGCCGGCAGGATCGGCCACCGCGATCGTCTCGCCGGTGCGCAGCATGCCGCCGCGGATCACCTTCGCGTTGACGCCCCGCAGGCGCAGGAACCGCCCCTCCTCGGAGTTGACGAACCGCAGCGCGTCGACGCCGAAGCGGCGCGCGAACTTGCCGCAGCCGGTGTGGGGCTGGTCGGTGATCTCGATGCTGGCAGAGCCGAGGTCCAGGCGGGTGCCGGCCGGCAGGCTCTGCTCACTGAGATCGAGATCGACGAAGAGCTGGTCGCCAGCCAGCGGCCAACGCTCCCGCGCGCCGGCGATCAGCGCCGCCGCCCGCGCGTTCATGAGGGTCAGCTGCATGTCCGGGTGCGCCGAGCCGTCCGCCGTGGCTTTGCTGCCGCGCGTGCTCCAGTTGTCGCCGATCAGCCCGAGCCCCTCCTCGAGCATCGCCTCCTGCACCGTCTCCCGCTGCTCGGTCGCCGGGCGTCTGACGATCAGCTCGATGCGTCCGCGTGCCGTGGGCGCGCTGCGGATCGTCTCCAGCCCGGCCAGGAGCCGCTCGAGCGGCACATGCTCGGAGTCCATGCGGGCAAGGATTGCACGCCGGGCGGCGAGCGGCCCTCCCGGGCTGGAGCGCGACGTGGAGGCGCGCCCGGCGCGTGCTAGCGCGCGCTCAGGCGGCTCGGGTGGACGCCGGGATGGGCTCAGCAGGGTTCGGGCGTCCGCCGGGATGGCGATGGTCGCCCGGGCCGTCTCACAGCAGCCCGATCCGTTCCGGCGGCCAGTAGGTGGCGAACGCTTCGCCGATGATCCACGCGGTGGGGACCGGCCCCCAGAAGCGGCTGTCGTCGGAGTTGCCGCGATTGTCGCCCATCATGAACCAGTGGCCGGCCGGGACCCTGATGGGGGTGAGGAAGTTGCACTCCTGGACTTCTCCGCACGGCTTGATGAACGAGTCCTTCTCGCGACGGAAGCTGCCGTGGCGGCCGGTGGTGGAGAGGTAGACGTGGCCTTCCTTGACGTAGAGCCAGTCGCCCGGCCCGGCGACGACGCGCTTGATGAAGGTGACGGTTCCCTCCCGTTCGACCGGATGTGAGCATGCCGCCCTTCCGGGGGTGACCCGGTGCGGGACCGGCCCGCACAGTTCGCGCTCGGCCACGGCGGGAGGGTGAAAGACGGCGATCTCGCCGATTTCCGGTTCGCTGAAGCTCTCGCCGATCCGGTCGACCAGGACGCGCTGTCCTTCGACGATCGTCGGTTCCATCGAGCCGGTCGGAATCCTGTAGGGCTTGACGAAGAAGGCCTGGATGAGCAGGGCGAGGCCGACCGCGATCGCTGCGATCACGACCAGCTCGAGCACCGGGTGCAGGCCGGTGCGCCGGCGCCTGCCGCGCTTGGCGCCGCCGGCCTCCGGCGCGCCGGGCTCCGGCGTGCGCTCGGGGGTGGTGCTCACGGGCATCGCCGGTCCTGCCCGGTGGCCTGCGCACGCACGGCGTCCGCTCCGCGCCCCGCCCGAGCGCGCATTCTCTCGCTCCGCGCCGCACCGCGGATCGCATCCGCTGCGGGCGGCCGGCTCGGGCTGTCTGTTGGGAGGCGAAGGAACTTCACGTGGACCTCGTGCCGGGGACGCGGATGGGATGCTCCCCGACCTGTGGGCGTGCGGCGCCTCGTGCGGAGCCTCACCAGACCGACGGCCACGTCCAAGCCGGCAGGACCAAGATAGCCGGACGCGCCGCCGGCGGTCGAGCTTCTCGCGTGACGTCGAGCATGGCGAGTGGGCCTGGTCGCTGGCGGGAGTGGGCCGGCGCGCCGGCGGGTGATCCGCTGGCGGGAGTGGGCCGGCTCGCCGGCGGGTGATCCGCAGGCGTCCGTCATATCCGCATAAAACGCGGATGCCCGCGATGATCGCCGCAGCCTAACCTCGAAGCGATTGTCGTGTTGACGGGTGAGTCGCATCCTCCTCCAGGCCGCGCTGCGTCACCGCCCGCGGTGCGCGTGATCCGGCGGTGCGCGGCGTGCTGGCGCCGATAGGCCCGTTGCGATGGCTGGATGCGGCGGCCGGCTCGGGGGCGCCGATCGGGCCGTTGGCCGGCGGCGTGAGGGCGGCGCGCGGGATGGCGCAGATGGTCGCCGGTGCGTTCGGCGCGGTGAGCGGCGGCCTGCTCGAGGGCGGCACGCGAACGGCGCGCGGGATCGTGGGGATGACGGCGGACGCGGCCGGCGCACTGGCCGGCGGGGTGTTCGACGCCGCGCTGCGGCGGGCGCTGGAGGGCGAGCTGGTGGAGCGGGTGCTCTCGCGCGTGCAGGAGAGCGCGGTGGCGCAGCGGGTCACAGAGCGGCTGCTGGCGGACGGGACCCTCGAGCAGATCGTCGCCCGCGTGACGGAGGGGCCGGAGCTCGGGCGGATGCTCGCCGTGGCGCTGGAGAGCGAGCAGACCCAGCGCGCGCTGGCCGAATCCCTGGAGAGCGAGGCGGCCGCGCGCCTGATCGAGAGGATCGCATACAGCCCCGGCAGCGACCGGCTGCGCGCGGCGCTGCTCGCCAGCCCGCTGCT
>DAHVAB010000319.1 GCA_027314825.1 Solirubrobacterales bacterium | reverse complement strand
GCCGAGCCCGCTCTCGGATGCGGCGGTCGTGCCGCTCGAAGGCCACGTCGAGGTTCTGGGCGGGACGACCGCGACGGGGACGACCGCGACTATCTTGCGGCTGAGCCCGGTTTCGGCGTCCTGACCGGGGCTGGCGTCCCGTCCAGGGCTGGCGTCCTGTCCGGGCTGGCGCCGGCCACCGGCGCTGCGGCTATTCGGGCGCTTTGAGCGTCTTCGCGAAGCGCATCGTCAGCGAGTAGGGCGGCGCCAGGTCGACCCCGTCCGGATTGTTCAGATATCCGGGAGCGGTGCCGGCCACGCCCCTGTGCCCATACTGCCAGACGATCTTGTTCGTCTTCGGGTCGATCACGATCACCCGGTCGTTGTAGTCGTCGTTGGCGAGGATGTCGCCGTTGGGCAGGGGCAGCGCCAGGGAGGGGTTGCTGAGTTCTTCGGGGCCGCCGTGGGGTTCGAAGCGCCAGAGCAGCTTGCCGGTTTCGGTGAACGTCTCGATCGCGCCGGGGCTCACGTAGTCGGCGGAGAGGAACACGCCGGGTCGCACCTGGTTCGTGTCGGATGGGTATTCGTAGCCGGGCGGGTTGGTGACGGAGATCGTCTGGCCGGCGCTGTTCATGATGTCCATGAAGTCGCCGTTGATCTCCGTGACGACGGTGTCGCCGTTGGCCATCGGAAAGGCGCCGTTCGGGCTGCCGTAGCTGGTCGGCGGGTTGTGAACGCATTCGCCGGTGGTGCCGAACTGCCGCAGCAGCGTGTGCGCCGGCGGCATGATCTCGATCAGGCGGCAGTTCATGATGTCCGCCGCGAAGATCTCGCCATTGGGCATCATCATCGCGTCGTCCGGGTTGTGAAGGTATCCAGGTTCCGAGCCGGGCACGCCGGGATGGCCGTAGCGATAGACGATCTTGCCTTCGGCCACGTTTATGACGCTGATCGCGGAATCTTCCTCCTGGGTGGCGACGATCTCCTTGCCGTTCGGTGCGAAGAAGGCGTCGTCGGGGCGGATGAAGCTCATTCCGGGCGGCAGGCCCTGCTTGCCCGGGAACTGCCAGAGGATTTCCCCGGTCGGGCTGATCTCCAGCAGACGGTTGTTGTTGCGGTCGGCGATCAGGATCGGCCCGGGCAGCACGTTCGGGTTGGAGCCGGGCGCGAGGTTCGGGCCGGCCACGAGCGGCTTCGAGCGGTGGTGAGCGCTGGACTTCCCGTGCCCGGAGCCGCCGGAGCCCGACGCGCTCGCGTTCCTGCCCGCGTTGCGGGAGCTGCCGGCGCCGGAGGCGACGATCGCGAAGATCGCGGCGAGCAGCGCGACGGCCGCGAGAGCCCCGAGCCGGCGACGCCTGATCGCCTGCTGGCGTGCGCGCCGGCGCTCGCTCAGAGCGCGGCGGCCGGAGGATGGCCGATGTGGCGGCGTCGACATCTCGGCGCCACCTTAGCGGGCCGGGTGGACCGCAGCGCTGGATCGCCGCGGCCTGCAACCGGCCGCCCCGGTCTGCCTTCGCCGGGGCCTGAGAGCGGCAGCACACCGTGGCGACGCGGCGCCTCCGGCGCCACTCCTCTAACGGTTCGCGCTCACTGGCACGGTTCCGCCGCCTCCTCGCGCCCGCGCCGGGCGGCCGGCTGGGCGGCCAGCGCAGAGAAGAGGCGCAGTTCGTCGAGCAGCAGCCGCGGCAGCAGGAAGCGCTCCCGCACCCGCTCACGGCCGAGCGCGCCCATCTCCGCGGCCAGCTCGCGGTCGCCGAGGAGCCGCAGCAGGGCCTGCGCGCATTCCTCCACGCTGTCGACGAGCATCCCGCCCATCCCGTCGGGCATCTGCATCGGGATGCCGCCGGCATGACCGGCGACGACCGGGGTGCCCTTCCACAGCGACTCGGAGACCACGAGCCCGAACCCCTCCCTGATCGACTTCTGCACGACCACCTCCGACAGCCGCTGGAAGGCGTTGACCTCCACGTTGCTGGCGCCGGTCAGGTTCGTGTAGATGTGGATGAGGGGATCATGGTCGGCGTACTCGGTGACCTCCCGGTAGACCTCCCATCCCTCCGGGTCGTCGAGCGCCATCGATCCGACCAGCGCCAGCTGCAGGTCGGGGATCTCCTCGCGGACGAGGCGGTAGGCGGCGATCACGCCGAGCGGGTCCTTCCACAGGTCGAAGCGGGAGACCTGGGTGATCAGGCGGCCGGGCAGATCGATGCCCATCCAGTCGAGGATCTGGCGGGACGTGACGCCGGTGAGCTCGAAGTTCTTCGGGCTGAGCGGGTCGATCGCCGGCGGGATCGTCTCCACCCGGGAGATCGGGAAGCCGGGCGGCACGAACTCCGGCATCGTGAAGACGGCGGCGTCGTACTCGGCGAGCATAGGGGCGAGGAAGTCCCAGGCGGCGGGGTTGGGCTCGCTGGTGTCGATGTGGCAGCGCCAGACCCAGCGCGTCTCGCCGTGCTTGCCGTGGCTGCAGAGCAGGCCGGCCGGCTGGGGGTCGTGGACGACGACGAAGTCGTATCCGCCATCGAGGCTCGTCGCGTTCTGGCGGGTGCAGTCGAGGTAGGCGGCCTGCTCCTGGTTGGTCAGCGGGCGCGGCGACCCCTGCAGCGCGTTGTGGAGTGCCTTGGTCGCGCTGAAGAAGTCCTGGCTGCCCGGCATCACCTTCCAGTCGACCTCCAGGCCGAGATCGCGCAGCAGCGGCACGCCGGAGCGCAGGAGCTCCGAGACGCCGCCGCCGTAGGG
>DAHVAB010000318.1 GCA_027314825.1 Solirubrobacterales bacterium | reverse complement strand
TCGCGCATAGAGCGCGGCGATGTCCCGTGCCTCGGCTGGGACATGTGGAAAGTCCTCGTCGAGCACGGAGGCGCTCTCACCCTGCGCGAGGCGTGCGGCGAGCGTGTAGACGCCTACGCGCGAGCCCCTGATGATCGGTTCACCGCCCTTGATCTCAGGGTCCCGCACGATCCACTCCTCGCGCAGTCTCGCGTACCGCTCGACACGACGACGAGCGTCGTCTACCGCGCCGACCCTGCGCACCACCAACGCGGGTCCGAGCTCGAGCTCCGCAGGCGCCTGCTTGCTGCGCAGCCAGTTACGCAACCGGCGCTTGCTCGCAGCGGCAAGGCGGACGTCGCCAAGCTGCGAGAGCATCGCGAGCACAGGGACGTCCTCGGCCTCTATGTAGGAGCGCGAGCGTCGCCTCCTGGTGGGAATGATCTTCTGGTCGACCGCCTTCTTGACCGTCGTCGCACTCGCGCCGCTGAGTTCGACCGCCTCAGACCTGCTCATCAACGCCGACGCCATAACCAGTACCTCTAAGTACAGGATTATATCGCGGAACGGGCGGCTATGGAGCGTCTCGCCGTGGGGACGGTGCGAAGCACCTCCACGAACGCGACCTCGGCCACCATGCCCCCGCCCGGCGCGAGCCGCATGCTGGCAGAGATCACGCCGCCCGAGCACACCGCGATCGGGCTCGGGCTCAGGAGCCGGTGAAGCGTGGGGAGCGCTTGGCCGGGAAAGCGGCGATCCCCTCCTTCGCCCCTCGCGCGGTCCGTGAGCGTCCTGCCACAGCGGCAGGGCGCCGGCTGCAAGGCACGCTCTCACGCTATTCTTTACCTATGGCGATAGACGTAAAGCGTTCAGAGGGCGCTCTCGCGCAGGCGTCCGGCAGGTCGAGGGTCTCCAGCAAGCACCAGATCACGATCCCGATCGCCGCGTTCAGCGAGGCGGGCCTGCGCGAGGGCGACCTCGTGAGGGTGGAAGCCCAGGGTCGCGGACGCGTGCTGATCGCTCGGGTGGACGATCTGCTCGAGGAGTATGCGGGCTGCCTGCGCACGGGCGGCGCGCTGGGACAGAGCGTCCGACGGCTGCGCCAGGAGTGGGATTGATCCTGCTCGACTCGACGGTGATCGTCGGCTTCCTCGATGCCGACGACGCGTTGCACGAGGCCGCCGTCGCGAAGCTGAAGCAGATCGTGGGCCGGCAACCGCTCCTGGCCTCGGTCATCAGCTACGCGGAGGTGATGACGGGAGTGTCGCTGGAACATCACCCGCGCGACCGTGTCGATGGCTTCTTCGACGCCTTCATCAACGACCTCGTTGCGGTGGACAGGCAGGTCGCAGCACGCGCGGCGACTCTCAGAGGAGCACGCAGGTCCCTGCGAATGCCCGACGCCCTGATCCTCGCCACGGCGGATGTGCACGAGCGGATCGAGACGGCGATCTGCGGGGATACCGACTGGCCCAAGGTCGAGGGCCTGGATTGCGCGGTGGAGGTCCTGGCGGCGCCCGGGCGCGGGGGGTGAGACGCGCGGGCTAGCGCCGCTGCCGGCGGAGCCGATCACCATCGGGGTTGCGCAGCCGTGGGTGTGCGAGCGAGGGCGTCTGCGCGCTCATCCTCTTCCCCGCTCCACGTAACCCTCCCTGCTCACAGAGACCTCGGCTCACCCGTCCTCTGTCTCGGTCCTACCAGGTAGGACTGGGACGCTCCATCGAAGATGCCGGATCGATGGCCGACCCGCTGCCCACCTTCGCCCTCCCGGTCGATCAGCGGACCGCGGTGATCAGCGGGACCCCGTAGGCGGCGAAGCGGAGGTCTGAGGTGAGGATCGTCAGTCCCTCGCACAGCGCCTGTGAGATGAGCAGGCGATCGAAGGGGTCACGATGGTGCAGCGGCAGATCGGCGATGCGCAGCCCGTGCTCGGAAGCCAGTGCGAGAGTCTGGGCGCCAGCTTCCCGGACGCGTTCATGGAATCGGTCGGGCACCGTAAGCTTTCCGACCGCCGCCTTGATGCCGATCTCCGCGAAGGAGACCACGCTGAAGCGCAGCTCCTCGGCGGTGCGGATCGCGCTGGTCGCCTCCGGCGTGAGCCATCGAGCTCCGCCGAGCTGCCAAAGGACTATCTGCGTGTCGAGCAGGAGCCTCAAGCGAGATCGCCGTCGAGCATCTCGCCTATCTCGACGTCGGTGAGCTCGAAGTCCTCGGCGATCCAGATCTGCCCGGAGAGCGAGCCGCGCGCGGCGAGAAAACGCTCGCCCGGTCGCAGCGCTGGATCGACTCGGACAAGCCGCGCGACGGGGACGCCGTCGCGCGCGATCTCCACATCCTCCCCCGCCTCGGCGCGCGCCAGCAGCTTGGAAAGGTCCGTCTTGGCCTGGCCCACATTCACCCTCATGGCATCTGAGGCTAGCACCCTTGGCCAACGTTAGCCAAGCTGGGATCGCTGGCGGGCGAGCTCTGCTCGGAATCGGCGGGCACGAAGCCGAATGTAGCGCCGCGGGCGACGTTGAGCCTGGCGCCAGTGGGCTCCGCGTCGCCACGTCGAGAGGGGGAGATCGCGTCCTTGGTCACCCGGCCACTCGATTTTGACGAGCCCGGTCTACGCCGTGAGGGCGGAGATGATATCCGTGTGCTAGAAGTCCTCGCCCTTGAACAGCAGCGACTCTCCCGTGGCCTTGGCGAGTGCGTAGGAGAAGCAGTCGCCGAAGTTCAGGCCGGCTAGGTGGCCGCTGTCCTTGCCGAAATCGCGATGAGCCTCCC
>DAHVAB010000317.1 GCA_027314825.1 Solirubrobacterales bacterium | reverse complement strand
CTCGGCTGCGAGAATTGAGCCTCGCCCGGCGGCCGCTGGAGCGCCGATACACTGGGGGCCATGTCTGAGGCCGACTCCTCAGCCGACCTGACGGTCGGCGACCATCCAGCCGACACGGCCGCCGCGAGCAGCGCGAGCGCCGTCACCGTCGAGGATGTCCTCGACGCGCTCTCCAACGTGATCGATCCGGAGCTCGGCCTCGACTTCGTCGAGCTTGGCCTGATCTACGGGGTGGAGATTGACGGCTCCGACGTGGGGGTCACCTTCACGCTCACCACTCCCGCGTGCCCGATCGGGCCCCATGTCACCGAACAGATCGAAGAGTTCGTCGGCGAGCTTCCTGGCGTGGGGGAGATCAAGACCGAGATGGTCTTCACTCCGCCGTGGTCACCGGACCGGATGAGCGAGGACGCGAAGTTCGCACTCGGGTTCTAGGCGGCGGCCGCCGCCGCCTCCCGCGCCAGCGCGCGCAGGGTGCCGAGCTCGATCGCTATGTGCTCGCCGATCGACTCGATGTCGGGTAGAGCGTCGAAGTCGCCGAGCAGCCCGAAGTTCATCTCGCCGTTGTAGGACATGATCGCGACGGCCAGAGCGTGCTGCTGGGGCAGGAAGGCGACCGGGTAGGCGTGCAGCATCTTGCGACCGAGCACGTAGAGGGGGAATTGGGGGCCGGGGACGTTGGTGACGATCAGGTTGAACAGGCGCGTGGAGAACTGCAGGCGCGAGGCCTGGGCGAGCACCGTCGGCGGGGCGAAGTTCTGGACGTTGGTCAGCACTTCGGCGCCCAGCGCCTGCTTGGACTCCTTCAGGCCGTCCATCGCGCCGCGGATGCTCTGAAGGCGCTGCACGGGGTCTGAGATGTAGACGGGCAGTGGCCCGCGCATGGCGGCGATCCGGTTGCCGAGCTGATGGCGCTGCTCCGGCGCCCTGATCGAGACCGGCACGAGTGCCCGCAGCTCCAGGCCCTCGGTGCGGACGCCGCGCGAGATCAGCAGCGAGCGCAGCGCTCCGGTGACGACGGTGAGCACCACGTCGTTGACGGTGCCGCCCATCGCGTTCTTGATCGCCTTGAAGTCCTCCAGGCGGCAGGTCACGCCGACGAAGCGGCGGTGCGGGCCGATCGGCACGTTGAGGGGCGTCACGGGCGCCGGGTTGAGCGCCGCCCAGACGATCTCGCCGACCCCCTCCGCCGCTTCCTGGGCGCGCGCGAGCGCCCGCTCGGGATGACCGAGCGCGTCGATCGCGCCTGCGCATACCGTCGCGGCCGCCCGCACCGCTCCTCGTGCGGCGACGCCGAGGAGCTCGGCGGTGGATGGCTCCGGGTGCGGGCGCCACGGCCGCCCGGTGCTCCGCAGCGGCGGCGGATCGGGGGAGAGGTCGAAGAGCACGGTCGCCAGGTCGATCCCCGAGATGCCATCGATCAGGGCGTGGTGGTTCTTGGAGATCAGCGCGAAGCGGTCCTCGGTCAGCCCCTCGATCAGCCACATCTCCCACAGGGGCTTCGAGCGATCGAGCGCCTGGGAGAAGATGCGGGCTGTCAGCTGGCAGAGCTGCTGCCAGTCGCCGGGGCTGGGAAGCGCGGTGTGGCGGACGTGGAACTCCAGGTTGAAGCTGGGGTCGTCCACCCAGACGGGCCTGTCGCTGTCGAGCGCCGTGTGCGCGAGCTTCTGGCGGTAGCGGGGCACCAGATGCAGGCGGCGGCGGATCTGCCCGAGCAGGTCGGCCGCGGGCGGCGGCGGACCCTCGATGATCGTCAGTCCGCCGACGTGCATGTGCGAGTCGGCGCTCTCCTGATGCAGGAAGGAGGCGTCGATCGCGGTGAGCCGGTCGAGATGTCGCTGCGTCATTTCGCCTAGCGTATCTTCCGCCCTTACAATGAGCGCAGTGGCCAACACAGTTCAGAAGCTGCTGCTCGCCGCTCCGCGCGGATACTGCGCCGGAGTGGACCGGGCGGTCCAGACCGTGGAACGCGCCCTGGAGCTGCACGGGCCGCCGGTCTACGTCCGCAAGGAGATCGTCCACAACCAGCAGGTGGTGGAGGAGCTGCGCGAGAAGGGGGCGATATTCGTCGAGGAGGAGACGGAGATCCCCGAGGGCTCGCTGGCCGTCTTCTCCGCGCACGGAGTGGCGCCGAGCGTGCGGGCGAATGCCGCCGAGCGGGCGTTGCAGACGATCGACGCGACCTGCCCCCTGGTGACGAAGGTCCACGTGGAGGCGAGGAAGTTCGCCGAGCAGGGCTACACGATCGTGCTCGTCGGCCACGACGGGCACGAGGAGGTCGAAGGCACGATGGGCGAGGCGCCCGAGCAGATCGTGCTGGTGGAGAGCGACGAGGATGTCGCCGAGCTGGAGGTGCGAGACCCCGACAAGGTCGCCTACATCACGCAGACGACGCTCTCGGTCGGGGAAACCGCGACCGTGGTGGCCGCGCTGAAGGAGCGCTTCCCGAAGATCGTCGGCCCGAGGACCGATGACATCTGCTACGCGACGACCAACAGGCAGGCTGCCGTCCGCGCCGTCGCCGCCGAGGCCGGCCTGGTGCTGGTCGCCGGCTCGAAGAACTCCTCCAACTCCGCGCGCCTGGTGGAGGTCGCACGCGACTGCGGCACCGAGTCCTACCTGATCGACAACGTCGGCCAGGTCCGTGAGCAGTGGCTGCAGGGCAAGCGGGTGATCGGGATCTCCTCGGGGGCGAGCGCCCCGGAGCATCTCGTGCAGGAGCTCGTGCCGCTCTTCCGCGACCGCGGCGTCAAGGACGAGGAC
>DAHVAB010000316.1 GCA_027314825.1 Solirubrobacterales bacterium | reverse complement strand
CAGGAGGCGTTCACCTTCCCGCCGGGGGGCCTGCCCGAGCTGCTCCGTCAGGCGCAGGCGAGATTCACGCTTGAGGCGGACCTGGAGATCCCCCGCGGGACGAGCGGCAACGGCGCGCAGCCCGCGCGCACCGACAGGGCGCGCTACCAGGTGGGGATCGAGATCGACCCCGACGCGGGCGTCCTCTCCCTCGCGGAGGAGTATCTGACCCTGACGACACAGGCGTTCGAGGCGAAGGGCAACGCGCGGATCGAGGTGGTCGACGGGAAGGTGCGCGTGCGGCGCTCCAGCGGCAGCGGACGGCCCAGCGACGAGGAGCTGCACGTCAACCACACCTACCTCTCGGACACGCGTTTGTCAGGCGCCCAGTACCCGCTGTTCGACGCCGCGCGCAGCGAGCTCTCCAGCTGGCGCACCCATTACCTCGATCCGCAGGCGGCCATGCGCGCCTCGGTGCCGGCTCGCGAGGTTGACGACATCGGCGTGAGCGGGGAGCATCTGGCGCCCTTCCTCTACGGATTGAAGATGCGCCGTCCGCATGAGTTCGCAGCGGTGCGTCGCGCGCTGCGCACCGTGATACCGGCCGTCAGCGGGCTCGACGTGGATCTCGACATGAAGCGCGGAGAGCTCGACATCCAGATCGAGCAGGACGGCACGATCTTCTCCTCGCGGATCATCTCGGAGGGCACCCTGCGCGTGCTCGCGCTCTGTGCGATCGCGGTGACGGCGAGGCAGGGTCTGATCGCGTTCGAGGAGCCTGAGAACGGCGTGCATCCTCAGCGCATCGAGCGGATCGCCGAGCTGCTCCTCTCCGCATCGCGGGCGGGCGGCGCGCAGATCGTGCTGACCACCCATTCGCCGGTCTTCGTGGCGGCGATGCTCACCCGCGCGCGGGAGGCGCGGGAGGCGCGGGACGGCGAGGAGGTGGGCATCTTCAGCGTCAGCCGGGACGGCAGGGACACAACCGTCACTCCGCTCGCCGACGGGGGCCTGGCGAAGGGCGGCCCGCTCTGGGACGAGCAGGCGATCGACGAGCTGCTCGCCGAACCGGACGAGACCGACCGGATTCTCGCGCTCGCGCGACGCGGCTGGCTGGATATCTGAGCATGGCGCTTCGCGTCGAGCTGTTCTGCGAGGACGGCGCTCACGAGAGCTCTGCGCGGGCGCTGGTCGTGCGCGCCGCGGGGGAGGCCGGACTCGCCGTCTCCATCCATACGGCTACGGCGAGCGGAGGGATGGGACGGCTCAAGCGCGAGCTGAGGGCGTTCCAGGCTACGGTCGCTCGCCGCGCCGGCGCCCCCGATCTGCTCGTGCTGCTCGCGGATGCGAACGCGGTCGGGGCCACGGCGCGTCGCGGCGAAATCGAGAAGGTGCTCGACCCCTCCGTCTTCCCGCGAGTCGTTCTCGGGACGCCCGACCCCTGCATAGAGCGCTGGATGCTCGCCGACCCCGAGTCGTTCGGCGAGGCGCTCGGCGTGCAGCCCGATCTCACCACGATCGCGCGCTCGGTCGACTGGAAGGCTCGGCTGGTCGACGCCCTGGAGGCGACGGGCGCGGTCGTGATGCAGGGCGGCGCGGAGTTCGCCGAGGAGATCTTCGCCGCCATGGACCTCTACCGCGCCGGTCGCGCAGACCCCACGCTCAAGGCGTTCACCGACGGCCTGCGCGGCGAGCTGCGGGCGATGCGACGCGGGACGGGGGACTGATTTTTTTTGAGGAGGGCGGGTCGCGGGTTGCACGGGCCGGGCGGTTCGGCGATCACGGGCACGGTGCTCTCGATGAGCGGGCTCGCGGGTTGCGTGGCCCGGGGACTGAGGGGGAGCTCAGGAGGCGAACCGGCCGACCTTCGACTTGGCCAGGTCGAGGCGGGAGAGCGAGCGCAGGAAGCCGTAGGTGACCAGGACGTGGATCTTGCTCTGGGTGATGTTGTAGATACGGCGCCCGAGCCGGGTCGCGATCGCCGGGTGGAAGTTGGCGACTTCGACCTCCACGTGCAGGCATGCGCGACCGGCCTGATCGGCGCCGCTGCGGCGGACGCGGATCTGCAGGTGGCCCTGCCCGCCCAGGGCGTCAGCGCCGCGGCCGCGGCGCGCGACCAGCAGGCCGCTCTCGATCCGCCAGCGGACCACGCCGTGGTCGGCGTCCATCTCGTATTCGGGGGCTGCGAAGGTGAGCAGCTTCAGCGGTCTTGCGATCAGCACGACGAAGCGCTCGGCGGTGCTGTAGTGGACACGGATCAGCCCCAGGGTGACGCGGCTCAGAAAGCGCCAGTAGGTGCGCGCGAGGCGCTCCAGGTGCATCGGCGACCAGATCTGGCGCAGCGCGTCCTCCGGCAGCGAGAGGTCGGCGCCCTGCACCGAGCGCACCGCGCCCGTTCGCGCGTCTTCGGTGCTCAGATCCTGCAGGTTGGCGACCGTGGCGACGCGCATCAGCTCAGGCTAACGTCCCGGTCGGTGCGGCGCGGACGCCGCTCGCGCGGGCGTGAGGCGCTGCGCGGCGCTGGCGTCCTGTGCGCCTGCTGATATTCCAGGCGGAATCGTGGAAGACCGGATCGTGCAAGATCGCATCGCAAGGGCCGCAGCGGCGGCCGAGCAGCTGTGCGCCGTGCTCTGGGAGACGCTCCATGCCGAGGCGGCCGCCGGCCGCGCGAGCTCCGTGGCCGCGCTCTCGGAGCGGCTGACGGAGGTGACGCGATCGGTGGGAGTGCTCGCCGGGACGGGCGCCGGCGCTGCGGCGCCGGGCGAGGGCGGGCGCACGGAGGTGCCGAGCG
>DAHVAB010000315.1 GCA_027314825.1 Solirubrobacterales bacterium | reverse complement strand
ATCAGGGCCGGGCGGAGCTCGCGGCTCTCTGCCTGGAGCGTGCCTACGCTCTCGCCCCCGCCGAGCTCGCCGCCGGCGCCGGGCCAGAGATCACCCGGCGCGTCGAGGAGCTGCGCACCCTCGCCGACGGCGTCCGCGGAGTCGCCGCCGCCGTCATCGACGCCGCCGGGCGGGGCGAAGCCACCATCTCGGAGGCTCAGGCCGGGACGGTCGACCATGCTCTCGGCCGGCTGGAGGCGGCGCTCAGGGCTCGTGCGCTGCTCGGCCAGTCTCACTGAGCCGGCTAGGCCGGCTTGCGGTCGACCACGATCGCCGGGGCGGGGCCGGCGTTCAACAGAGGATCACTGAGCGGGCGAGGCCGGCGCACGGTCGGCCGCGATCGCGGGGGCGGGGCCGGCCTTCAGCAGACTCTCCAGCGCATCCGGCTCCAGCGGCGCCGAGAGCAGGAAGCCCTGCGCGCAGTCGCATCCCTCCTCCCGGAGCACATCCAGTTGCGCCGGGTTCTCCACCCCCTCCGCGATCGTGCGCAGTCCCAGCACCCGGCCGAGCTGCATGAGCGTATGAACCAGCGCGCCCGCCTCCTTGGACGAGGGCAGCTCGGAGACGAAGGAGCGGTCGATCTTCAGGTCGTCGACCGGGAACTGGCGCAGGTAGGCGAGCGAGCTGTATCCCGTGCCGAAGTCGTCGACGGCGATCCGCACCCCGATCCGCTTGATCGCGCGCAGGCGCCGCGCGCTCGCCGCCGCGTCGCGCATGATCGCCGTCTCGGTCACCTCCAGGGTGAGCGCGCCGGGCGCCAGGCCATGGTCGTGCAGGGAGCAGGCGAGCTCGTCGACGAACGCCTCGCGGGCGAGCTGGCGCGCGGAGAGGTTGACCGCCACGCCGATCCTGTGGCCGCGGCGGCGCCAGCCGGCCGCACGCCTGCAGGCCTCCTCCAGCACGAAGCGCCCGATCGGCACGATCAGGCCGGTCTGCTCGGCGATCTCGATGAACTCTCCCGGCATGAGCAGGCCGCGCTCCGGATGTCGCCATCGCAGCAGCGCCTCGACCGCCTCGGGCTCTCCCGATCGCAGCGAGAAGATCGGCTGGAAGACCACGTGCAGCTGCCCGCGCGCGAGCGCCTCGCCGAGATCCATCTGCAGCGTCATCCGCTCCCGGATCGCGCTCTGCATGCTCGGCTCGAAGACGACGTGGCGTGAGCGGCCCGCGGCCTTCGCTTGATAGAGGGCGATGTCCGCGTTTCGCAACAGCTCCTCCGCACCGCCGGAGAGCGCTGTGGCTATCCCGATGCTCGCGCTGAGCGTGACGTTGCTGGCTCTGCCCTCGCCGATCCTGTACGGCCGCCGCAGGACGGCGAGCAGCCGTTCGGCCGTCCACTGGGGAGCGTCCGGGAGCTCCACGCCCTCCATCAGCACCAGGAACTCGTCGCCGCCGAGACGGGCGGCCGTATCCACCTCGCGGATCGCTCCCTGCAGGCGCTGCGCAACCAGCCGCAGGAGCTCGTCGCCGGCGGCATGTCCGAACGTGTCGTTGACGTGCTTGAAGCCGTCCAGATCGACGAACAGGGCGGCGACCGGCACGCCGCTGCGCGCCGAGCGAGCGAGCATCCGCTCTGCGCGGTCACGTGCGAGCTCCCGGTTCGGCAGCCCGGTCAGCGCGTCGTGGAGGGCGTGATGGCGCAGCTCCCCGGTCCGCTCCTGCACGAGCGCGAGCGCCCGCTGGCGGGAGCGGATCAGGACGAGTGCAAGGGCGAACAGCAGCGCGCAGACGACCACTCCGAAGGCGAGCACGAGCAGCCCCTGGGCGAGCGCGGAGAGGCCGGCCGGCAGGCCGGAGCCGCGGATCGCGACCACCCAGCGGCCATCGACGTGGAGCACCCGCCGCACCGCGAAGGGGCTCCCGTCGTCGCCGCTGCCACCGGCCCTGCCGAGCAGGTGCGTCGTGCCGCCCGGGCCGACGTTCGACAGCGTGACCGAGAGCGCATGGCGGGAGCCGATCGCGCTGCCGATCACCGACGGGATGTCGAACGTGCTCCAGACCCAGCCGATCACGGCCGCCCTGCGCTGCGCGACCGTGCTCTGGGGGGCGCCGCGTCGGTAGACCGCCGCACCCACGAACACCGTCCCGAGCCTGCGCGGAGTGACCCCGATCCGGCCGGTGTCGGCCTCGGCCCGCAGGTAGCCGGCCAGGCCAGGCAGAGCGGAGCTGCACCACTCGATGTGCATCGCCTCCTGCACCAACTGCGCCGCGCCGAGCCGCGTCGCTCCGGCCGCGACCAGGCAGTAGCGACTGCGCCTGCCGGCCGGCACGATCGCCGTGTCGCCTCCGGCGAGCCGGCGAAAGGCCGGGTCGGCCGCGCGGGCGGCCTCGAAGGCGCGAAGGCGCGCCGCCGGCACGATGGAGACGACGGCCGTCGCCAGATTGCCCACCTGGCGCTGCCCTCCGTGCAGCAGCCCATACCACTGATCGAATTCGGTGGCACCGATGTGAGGCCGCATCGCGACCAGAGCGCGGAGGGTCTCCATGAACTCGGTGTCACGACGCAGCTCGGTGGCGAGCGTTGCCGACACCGAAGCCGCGACAGCTTCGAAGCTCTGGCGTTCATGGGCGCGGACCGCCGCATGCCACCCGACGGCGGCGCCGAGAGAGATGGCCAGGCCGGCGGCGAGCAGGACGATCGCCGCGATCAGCGGCCTGGAGCCGAGGCGAGCGCCGCCGGGCGCCGTATGGCCGGCGCTTGGACCTTTGCGAGCAGTGGCGTCGAGTGCATCGGACATGATCCTCCCG
>DAHVAB010000314.1 GCA_027314825.1 Solirubrobacterales bacterium | reverse complement strand
GGCGGCCGAGCTGCGCCCCCGCGGGCGGCTGCACAGCATCACCCGCGACGCCCGCTCGGTACGCCACCATTACGACCTCTCAAACGACTTCTTCAAGCTCTTCCTCGATGAGAGCATGACCTACAGCTGCGCGATCTTCTCCCGCGGCTGCGCGCCCAGGGCGGGCGGATCGGCGCCTTCACGCAGCGATACGTCTTCCCCGACGGCGACACGCTGCCGGTCTCCCGGGTGCAGATGGCGCTGGAGCGCTCCGGCCTGCAGGTGCAGCACGTCGAGGGGTTCGGCGCCGACTACTCGCGCACGCTCGGCGAGTGGATCGCACGGCTCGACGCGCACCTGCCGGAGGCGCAGCGGCTCGTCGGCCCGGAACGGCTGCGTGTCTGGCGGCTGTACCTGCGAGGCGCCAAGCAGCGGTTCGACAGCGAGCACATCTCCGTCTATCAGGTGCGCTGCCGCAGGGCGTGAGCCGGCGGACAGGCCCGGCGGCCATCCGGCCTCGTGGCAAGCAGCCCCGGCGACAAGCCGGCCCGACCACCGCTCAGGCGCCATCGTGGCCGACCGGCGGATCGGCGCGCAGCGTCGGGTCGGTCACGATCCGCACGTCGACGCCCGGCAGGTCGGCCAGCAGCCGGTCCAGCAGCGTCTCGGAGAGGCGGCGGCGCAGGCCTCGGCGCGCGCCGGGCGAGCCCATCAGCACGTAGGTGCTGCCGAGCCCGCGCGCGACCTCGATCGCCGCGGCGGCCACATCCTCCGCCTCTTCCACGATCAGCCGCGCGTCGAGCATCGAGGCGAGCCGGCGCATGGCCTCCATCCGCTCGCGGTCCTCGCGGGTCGGCGAGCGGGCCGGCGGGCGGACGACGAGGATGTCGAGCCTGGCCCCGAGCCGCTCGGCCGAGCGCCAGGCGCGTCTGACCACTCGCTCGGCATCCGGCGCCAGAGCGACGAGCGCGAGCAGCCGCTCGGTGATCGCCTGGGGCCGCGGCGGCCCGCCGGGGCTCAGCCGCTCCCGCTCCTCCTCTTCGCGGCGCGCGATCTGCGCCGGGCGCACGAGCCGGCGCACCTCGACGTCCTCGGCGACCTGGCGCAGCGCGGTCTCCCGCAGCGCCGCCAGGTTCTCGACCTTGAAGAAGTTGCTGAGCGCCGACGGCACCCGCTCGGCCGGGTAGACCTTGCCGGCGCGCAGACGCTCGATCAGCGCCTCCGGGGTCAGGTCGACGAGGACGACCTCCTGCGCTGCGGAGAGCACCTCGTCGGGGATCGTCTCCCGCACCCGCGCGCCGGTCAGCTGGGCGACCTGGTCGTTCAGGCTCTCCAGGTGCTGGACGTTGACCGTGGAGAACACGTCGATCCCCGCGGCCAGCACCTGCTGCACGTCTTCGCAGCGCTTTGCGTGCCGTCCCGAGCCCGGCACGTTGGTGTGCGCCAGCTCGTCGATCAGGCAGAGCTCTGGGGCGCGATCCAGCACGGCCGCCAGGTCCATCTCATCCAGCGCCGTCCCGCGATAGGGCACGCGCCGGTGCGCGATCCGCTCCAACCCCTCCGCCTGCGCCTCGGTCTCCGCGCGCCCGTGCGGCTCCAGGTAGCCGATCGCCACATCCCGGCCGGCCTGCGCTTCCGCGGCGCCCTCCTGCAGCATCCGGTATGTCTTGCCCACGCCGGCGGCCATCCCGATGAAGACCTTCAGGCGGCCATGCGGTGTCTGCGAGGGGTCGGTGGACACGTGGCGGATTCTGACCGATGCGCGCGGCGGAGCCGTCGCGACCGGCGCGGCCTGCGATCTCTTTGACCGGCGCGGCCTGCGATCTCTTTGAGGGAACCCCTCCGGGGTTCCCTCGCGGGTCGCGTCGTGGCCTGCCGGCCGCGTGGTTGGCTTCGACGCCCTATGCGCCGAGCAGGCCGTGGACGATCAGGTCGATCAGCTTGATACCGATGAACGGCGCGATCAGTCCGCCCAGACCGTAGATCCAGAGGTTGCGTCGCAGGAGCGCGCTCGCCCCGATCGGCCGGTAGCGCACGCCGCGCAGCGCGATCGGAATCAGCGCGGGGATCACCAGCGCGTTGAACACGATCGCGGAGATGATCGCGGAGCGGGGGTCCCCGAGGCCCATCACGTTCAGGACGTGCAGGGGGCCCTCGGTTGGGTGGGGGCCGGATCCGGTGGCGTAGGTGGCCAGGAAGATCGCCGGCAGGATGGCGAAGTACTTGGCGACATCGTTTGCGATCGAGAAGGTGGTGAGCGCGCCGCGGGTGATCAGAAGCTGCTTGCCGACCTCGACGATCTCGATCAGCTTGGTCGGGTTTGAGTCCAGGTCGACCATGTTGCCGGCCTCCCGCGCCGCCTGGGTGCCGGTGTTCATCGCCACGCCCACATCGGCCTGGGCGAGCGCGGGCGCGTCGTTGGTGCCATCGCCGGTCATCGCGACCATCCGCCCGCCCTGCTGGTGCTCGCGGATCAGCTCGAGCTTCGCCTCCGGGGTCGCTTCTGAGAGGAAGTCGTCGACGCCGGCCTCCTCCGCGATCTTCGCGGCGGTCAGCCGGTTGTCGCCGGTCACCATCACGGTGCGGATCCCCATCGCGCGCAGGTGCTCGAAGCGCTCGGCCATCCCCTCCTTGATCGTGTCCTTCAGGTAGACGACCCCGAGCACCTGGCTGTTCCTGGCGACCGCGAGCGGCGTGCCGCCCTCGCTGCCGATGCGGTCGAGCTCCGTGCGCAGCTCGGGCGGAGCCTGGCCGCCCTCGCCCTGGACGAAGGAGACGATCGCGTCGCCTGCTCCCTCGACCGCTACGCACAGGCCGCTGGAGGGG
>DAHVAB010000313.1 GCA_027314825.1 Solirubrobacterales bacterium | reverse complement strand
GATCCCCGGGAGCTTCCCATGCGTGCGAACCGTCGTGGCGGATGGAACTGGTGGCGCCGCGGCGAAACAGCGGGCGGGCGTGCCGCAGCAGTGACGCGGCGCTCCGGCGGCAGGCGTCCCCCGGGGTCGAGCGGGTGCGACTGCTCAGCCGCCGGTCGCTCGGTTACGCGCGCTGAAACGGTCGGTGGCTCTCTCCAGGATCCTCGCGGGCACGCCGCCCACGACCGCCCCTGGGGGAACGTCGTCGACGACCACCGCGCCCGCGCCCACGACCGCGTCGTCTCCGAGGGTGATCGGGCCGATCACTACGGCGTTCGCGCCGATGCGGACGCGGTCGCCGATGATCGGCGGCGCTCCACGATCGTCGTAGCCGATCGTCACCTGTTGGGCGACCTGGCAGTCGCGGCCGATCCGCTGCGCGGTGATGATCGTGGCGAACCCGTGCATGAGCATGAGGCCTGGGCCGATCTCCTCACAGTTGATGAAGAGAGCCGGCTCGCCGGGGTAGAGCAGGCGCAGCAGTCTGGCCAGCAGCCGGCCACCATGGCCCGTGGCGCTGAGCCGGTGGTAGAAGACGCTTCGAAACGGGCGATGGCCAAGCACGGCGCGCAGCTGCGCGGGCGTGTAGGACTCCGGCAACGGGAGGTCGAGCCTCGGCTGGATCTGCCTGCGGATGTCGCGCTCCGTGGCGGCCCCGCCGAGCGGCAGCGTCGCGCGCAGGGGAAGCAGGAGGGTGGCCCGGCATGAGTGCCAGATCAGGCGAAGAGCGTTCATCAGAGCCCCTGCATGCGGCGCGTAGCCTAGCAAGCGGCCGGGCGGCAGGGCGTTTCTGGAGTGCGCATATGGGCAGCCCGCAACGAAGGTGCTGTCCCATGAAGGAGTGAATCGCCCCGGGAATCTTGGAGGCCTGATCTGTTGAGAGGATGGGCCGATGTCAAAGACGACGAGGACGACCAAGAAGTATCCGGTGGATGTGCGCCAGCGGACTGTGTGGCTGGTGTTCGAGCATCGGGGAGAGCACGCCAACGAATGGGCAGCGATCACTTCGATCGCGCAGACGTTCGCGATGACGGCGGAGACGCTGCGCAAGTGGATGCGGCAGGCTGAAGTCGACGGGCGCTCGCGTCCTGGCCTGTCCACGGCGAAGCTGAGCGGATCAAGGAGCTGGAGCGGGAGGTCAACGAGTTGCTGCGGGCGCCGATCTTGAAGGCCGCATCGCCTTTCTTCGCGCGGGAGCTCGACCCGCAGCTGAGGAGGTGAGCGCCGTGGTCGACGCTCACCGGGATGAGTACAGGGCCGAGCCGTTCTGCAGGGCTCTTCAGGTCGCCCCGTCCACCTACTACGCGGTCGAGGCGCGTGAGCGTGAGCCGTCTGCGCGGGCGCGCTCGGACGCTCGGCTGCTCCTTGAGATCCGCAGGGTCTATGAGGCCGGTCGCGGCCGCTACGGCGCCCGGAAGGTCCATCTGCAGCTGCGCCGCGAGGGCATCAAGGTCGCCGGGTGCTTGGTGGAGCGCCTGATGGCCAGCGAGGGCCTGCAGGGCGTGCTGCGAGGCAAGCGGCGCAGGACAACGATTCCCGACTGACAGCTCAACCAGAGAGCCCCGGATCTCGTTGACCGCGATTTCATAGCCCACGCGCCGAATCGGCTCGGGGTCGGGGACTTCACGTATGTGGCGACCTGGTCAGGGGTGGTCTATGTTGCGTTCGTGGTCGGCGTTTGCTCGCGTCGCATCGTCGGCTGGAAGGCTGACACCACGATGAGGACGACCTGGTGCTGGACGCTCTGGAGATGGCGCTCTGGGCTCCAGATCATTACGGTCCGCCCGGCAGCGACGGGCTTGTCGTCCACTCGGACGCCGGCTCGCATCTGATCGCGATGACGCCGCAACGCCTCCATGAAGCCGTTGATGCCGTCGCCGGGGAGGCCGAACACCGTGTCCACACCCCATTCGATCAGCCGCTCCAGGAATAGGTCCGACGCGGTCGCGCTCATGTAGAGCCCCTTCGTTGTCATCGTCTTGGCGACGCCGGATCGCGCCGGCGTCACCCGCCGAGAGGTGGACTGCCCGGTTGCGCGGGCCGCAAACACTTTCTGCCGGGCTGCCGGGCTCCCTCGGGCGTCACGGCCGGCTCGAGGATCGGCCGGCCCCTCGACGCCACGGCTGTGCATGATGTCCTTTGCCATGCTCGACGCGATTCAAATCGATGACGGGATCGAGATCCCCGCGGGGGAGCTCGTGGTACGCACGAGTCGTTCGGGCGGTCCGGGAGGCCAGCACGCGAACGTGACCGCCTCGCGCGTCGAGATCAGCTTTGACATCGCCGGCTCACCGAGCCTGCCGGAGTGGGCGAAGGCCCGCATGCTGGAGCGTCTGGGGCCTCGTGTCAGCGCCGTCGCAGAAGATGAGCGCAGCCAGCTGCGCAACCGCCAGATCGCGCGTGAGCGGCTCGCAGCGCGGCTGCATGCGGCGCTCCAACGGCCGCGGCCGCGCCGAGCCACACGACCGAGCCTGCAGGCGCGAGAGCGGCGGCTGACTCAGAAGCGGCAGACCGGCGAGCGCAAGCGCCAGCGGCGATCCCCCGAGCAGGATTAGCATCTCTCTCTCGCCACCAGGACTGCCCGTGGTGCCGTCTCTCTCTCGCCACCAGGACTGCTCGTGGCGCCGCCGGAGCGTTGGTGGACACGCCTGCCGCCGGGATGGACGTACATGGTCCTTCCTCGACGTAGGCACCCAGTATGCCGACCCCGCCGCAATCCAAGTGCTGGAGCCGAATACGGCCTTGAAAGCGATGCCGGAGGAGGGACTCGAACCCCCGACACGCGGATTATG
>DAHVAB010000312.1 GCA_027314825.1 Solirubrobacterales bacterium | reverse complement strand
TGATCCGTTCGTGGACACCGAGCAGCGCCTCCAACAGCTCGAAGCTCCCACCGTCGGTCTGCCATGTCGCGCACAGCACCTTGAACTCAACGTTGAGCGGCATGAACGACTGCTCGTACAGCTCGCCCAAGCGATCGCGCCGACCGCCCGCGAGCTCGCTTTCGAGCAGGCCGCGATGGTGTGCGACCCCCGCCACGGTCGGCGCGATCAGCGCGCCCTCGCCATCGCCGTGGTGACTCACCAGGCCCATCGCGACCAGTTCGGCCAGCTGCCGGTGCACGCTCTGCAACCCGAGCGCGCTCGCAAGGGCGCCGGCGCTCGCGGCGCCCTTGACCCGCGCCACGTGCAGCACGATGTCACGCTCACCGCCCATCCCCGTCGCCGCTACCCCTCGGCTGGCGCCGGCAGACCCAGCGGCTCGTAGCGCCCGAGCGAAAGCTCGAAGACGCCCTGGCCGACCTCGCCATCGACGGTCACCCGCGAGAAATGATCGATGATCCCGAGCGGGATCTCGTCGCGCCCGTCGTCATCGACCGTCCAGCTGGTCAGAGAGGCGCCTTCGTAGCTGCCCTGAGCCTGCTCGCCGTCGACGTAGCCGCCACCGGCGATGAAGACGGGGCAGAGCGGCTCCACCTCCACCTCCATGCGCTCTCCGCCGGCCAGGCTGAGCGTCAGCTGCGCCCTGACAAGCTGGCGGTGAGGAGCCACCTCCTCCTTCACCTCGATGCGGTGCTCCACATCCTGCACCTTCCACGTGCGCCCGTCCCGGTGGCGCACTATCCCCTCCAATCCCCTCCTCAACCCGACTGCGTTCTCGCGAAACCACACCCAGATCTCCCGTTCCCCGACCTGTGCCGGCAGCCACACGTGTATCCCGCTGGCCACCTTGCCCGACGGCGGCCGGCGACCCCAGGAGTGGTCACGCTGAGATGCCCACTCATCCAGCTGGAGCGTGTCCCCACCATGTCGCAGGGTTCCGCTCATACTCCCGCCCTGCGCGAAGTGGCCCATTTCCATGATCACCTGCCCGTCGCGCTCCACGAACAGCGGCGGGAGGTAGTTGGGCGGATAGCGCTGCGCAAACTCCAGGTCGAAGGCGAGCTCCTCGTAGCCCTCCAGCGCGAGCTTCCAGGACTCCATCGGACGCTCCAGGGAGAACGCCAGGCCGTGGGCGCTCAGCCGCATCGGGTCGCTGTCACGTTCGCGGCCGACCCGCAGGTTCCACTGGCGCGAGCCGTCGGAGAGCATCGCGTAGGCGTCGATGCGCCGGGAGTTCGGATAGGTGCCGATGCCCGTTATCAGGCATAGTTTCCGCGACAGGCTGCCCGTCATGAACCAGTAGCGGTCGAACCAGCGCGGATCGTCGGTGATCGGCTCAGAGAACGTCCTGGCCGTCTGGTGAAACGGATAGTCATCAACTGCCTGGATCATCGGTCCGCCTTTCTGGGCCTGCGTCGATCAGGACGTCGACGACGTGTGGCCAGCCGTCGTCGTCCACGATCACTGGATTGATCTCTAGGTGCTCGACCGAGCCGAGCGCTACCGCCATCTCCAGGGCGGCCCGCGCGATATGCACCAGCGCGGGCAGCTGGAGCGGGCGGCCACCGCGAAACGCGCCGATCAGAGCCCGCATCCCTGCCGCGTGCATGGCCTCGCGCAGGGTCTCCTCCGTCGGCTGCGGCAACGCAATCGCCGCGCGGCCGATCGCCTCGGTGAGGACACCCCCGAACCCGACGACCAGCACGAAGCCGAAGACCGGGTCGCGCCTGACGCTCAGGAGCAGCTCACGCTTGCCGGAGACCACAGTCTGCACCAGCGCGCCGTCCTGCACCAGTCCCGCCTCGCGCAGCGCCCCGAACCCCGCGCGCACCTCGCTCTCGTCCCGCAGTCCGACGAGCACGCCGCCACGCTCGGTCTTGTGCGATATCTCCGCCGAGTCCGCCTTCAGCACGACCGGAAAGCCGAGCTCGGCCGCGGCCGCGGCCGCGGCCTGACCGTCCTTCACAAGCCGCATCGGCGCGACATCAGCGCCGCGTTGCGCGAGCTGCGCCATCGCCTCCGATGGCCGTCGCCACGCCGCAGCCGACCCGCCAGACGACGCCGACCCGACAGACGACGCCGACCCGCCAGACGACGCCGATCCGCCAGACGACGCCGATCCGCGAGGCGACACCGATCCGCCAGGCGGCAGGCACAGCTGTGGCAGCTCGCCTGAGCGCTCCGCGAGCGCACGCGCCGCTCGCAGCGCCATCGCGCAGGCACTCGCTCGCTCAGTGACCGCGAATCCGGCGCGCCGAAGCTTGGCGCGGGCCGACGCGCTCTGGCTGCCGGCGATCCACACCACGATCGCCCGCCGGGGATCGGCGCCCTCGATGATCACATCGGCGATCCGCTCAGCCAGATCGGGGGGGTGGACGGTCTGCACCAGCGCGACGGCGTCGAACTCCTCGGCAGAGGTGAGGATCTCCAGAGACCGCTTGAATTGCTCCATCGCGACCACGAAGGTCCCGCTGATGTCGACCGGGTTCTGGCAGGACGCGAACCCCGGCACCACCTCGCCCACCCGCTCCGCGGTCTCGGGCGCGAGCGGCGGCAGCTCCAGACCCTCCCGCTCGCAGGCATCCGCGACCGACACCGCGGCGCCCCCGGAGATGGACAGCACTCCCACGCGTGGACCGGCCCTGCCGACCGCCGAGATGATCGGAGGCACCAGGAAGAGATCGTCAAGATCGTGCACGCGGCAGGCCCCCGTCTGCCTGCAGAGGGCATCGAATGCCGCGTCATCGCCCACCAGAGAGCCGGTGTGCGCCGCGGCGGCCGCAGCGGTGCGCTCGCCCGCGCCCGCC
>DAHVAB010000311.1 GCA_027314825.1 Solirubrobacterales bacterium | reverse complement strand
GGTATCATCTGCATGCACGCCGCTACCGTCCAGTCCAGCAGATGAGCACGATCGGCCCAGATACGCGCTACCCGAGCGGCCCTGCGACCGCGGCCGCGGTCTGTCCCGGCGGCGCTTCCGCGGCCGCGGTCGGCGCGGACGCGGTCGCCGCGATCATGCGGCGCGGCGGGCAGCGGCTGCGCAGGCGGATGGCGCGGATCGAGCGCCATCTGGAGATGGTGACTCAGAATGCGGGCGCGCCGTTGCAGGCCCATGCGGCTGCGACGATCGCGGCCGGAGGCAAGCGTCTGCGGCCACTGCTCGTGGTGCTGGCGGCCGAGTCGGCCGGCGGGCCGGAGCCGAGCCCGGCTGGAGAGCGCGCCCTGATCAGGGCGGCGGCGGCCGTCGAGCTGGTGCACTCAGCGACGCTGGTCCACGACGATGTGATCGACGGCGCCGAGCTGCGCCGAGGCGCTCCGACCGTGGCCGAGGTCGCGGGGCGGGGCGTTGCGATCGCCACCGGCGACCTGCTCTTCTCCCGTGCGTTCGCCGAGCTGGCGCGCAACGGGGAGCATCTGCAGCTGCGGGCGCTTTCCGACGCGAGCTCGGCGCTCGCGGCCGGCGAGATGCTGCAGCGCGAAGATGCCTATGCGGCCGAGGTCTCGGTCGGGCGCTACCTGCGCCGCTGCGAGCTGAAGACCGCCGCACTGTTCGAGGCGGCCTGCCGGCTGGGAGCGCTTATCGCCGTGGAGGGATCGGTCGCCCTCGCCGACGCGCTCGGCGGCTTCGCGCGCAGGATCGGGCTGGCCTTCCAGGTGCTGGATGACGTGCTGGATGTGTCCGGCCCGGTCGAGCACACCGGCAAGCCGCGCGGCACCGACCTGCTCGACGGCACGGTCACGCTGCCGCTGATCCTCGCCCGCGAACGCGATCGGGAGATCGCCGCCGCCGGGATCGCCGCCCTGCGCGATCCCGCCGACGCCGAGGCCTTCTGCGATCGGATCGCAGCCACCGGGGCGCTGATCGATGCCCGCCGGCGCGCGATCGACCTGGTCGCCCAGGCGAAGGCGGACCTGCCGGCGTGCCTGCCGGATGGGCGCGCCGCGCTGCTGGAGCTGGTCGCAGACGCGGTCGTCGACCGCTACCGGTAGGCGGGCGCCGCTCAGAAGTCGGAGGGCAGGATCACGTCCGCCTGCAGCGCGCGCACGAAGAAGTCGATCTCCTCGCTCATGTTCGTGTGCGTCATCCGCTGCAGGTCGGAGATCAGCGAGCCGATCCCGAGATCGAGCTGGCGCTCCAGCGCGTCGATCTGCTCGCGGTCGAAGACCCCTTCGCGGGTGGCCTCGCACTCCGGGCAGCGCAGCAGGATCCGCCAGCTCTCCTCATCTTCCTCGACCCACTCGACCGGGTGGACGAGCTCGCTCGCGCAGTGGAAGCAGAGGTGCAGCGGCGGCGCGGGGCGCTCGCCGGCGCCGGCCGGGTCGGCCGCGCCGGGTGAGGGCAAGCCGTGGGCGTCCAGGTGGACGACTTCGACCTCCCGTCCGTCCGGAAGCCTCACGCGGTGGTGGATGCGGTAGCTCTCATCGGGTCGCATAGCGGTCTCAGCCAAGCTCATCGGCTGCTCTGGCGTAGTCCTTGAGGATCGTGCCGTGTCGTCCTTCTCGGGCAGGACGCCTGCAATGACACGCCCGCGCCGGCGCCCGCCGACCCGATCCGCCCGCCCCACCTGTCCGTATTGGCGGCGCCGCATGGCGTGGCGGCATCGCCGCCCCACTAGTCTTTACTGACGGCCCCGCTCAATCGGCGGGCCGATGTGAATATGGCGACAGCGATCCGGATGATCGGGCACGAGGAGCGGATGAGCCTCGTGGACCACTTGGAGGAGCTGCGTTGGCGGCTCATCGTCAGCGTGGTCGCGTTCGTGGTCGCGTTCGGGCTCTGCTTCTGGCAGAACCACGCGCTGCTGAAGCTGATCAACGGTCCGCTCGTGCAGCAGACCGAGCAGCAGGTCAGCGAAGGCCATGGGACGCTCGGGCAGATCTGGCACGTGCAGCAGGGGGTCGTGGGGGTTGCGAAGGGCACCGAGGCGATCGCCAAGACGCTCAGTGAAGCCGGCACGCTGCCGAGCTCGACGCGGGCGGCGCTGCGTGCCGAGATCCCGCGGCTGAAGGCGCAGGTGGCGCATATTCCCAGGCATCCCACGGGATACGTGCCGGCCACGCTCGGGATCGGCGAGCCGTTCACGGCCACGATCACGGTCGCGCTGTACTTCGCGCTGCTGATCGCGCTGCCCGTGATCCTGTTCGAGCTCTACGGCTTCGTGGTGCCGGCCTTCACGCCCGCCGAGCGGCGGGTGGCCACGCCGGTGCTGCTGGCGGTGCCGCTGCTGTTCGCCGTCGGTGCTGCTTTCGGCTACTACGTGGTGGTGCCGGCGGCGGTGCACTTCCTGCAGAACTTCAACTCCAACGAGTTCAACGTGATCGTCCAGGCGAGCTCCTACTACAAATTCGCGGTCACCATCATGATCGCGATGGGGCTCGTCTTCCAGGTGCCTGTCGCGGTCCTCGGCGTCACCCAGGCCGGCGTGGTGACTCCGCAGCAGCTGCGCAAGGGCAGGCGCTACGCGATCGTCGCATGCGCGGCGATCGCCGCGTTCCTGCCGGGAGACGCGGTGACCCTCGCGCTTGAGACGGCGCCGCTGTACGTGCTCTACGAGCTGAGCATCCTGCTCGCGGCTGCGATGGTGAGACGCACCGAGCGTACGCGGAGGCGCGCGGAGCAGGCGGCGCTCGCGCTCGCCGGCGCGGGCGGCGGCGACGGCACTGGCCGGCGGCGCCGTCGTCGTCATGGTGGCGGTCGGGCTCGGCCTGCACGGGTCGGGCCGGCT
>DAHVAB010000310.1 GCA_027314825.1 Solirubrobacterales bacterium | reverse complement strand
TCGCGTTCGGCCTCGTCGTGCCCGTGATCGTCCTGCGCAAAAATGGGGAAGGCCAGGCGGCTACGGCCGCCGGCGTGCACCTGACCGCGGCCGAGGTCAAGGGCCGTGAACTGTTCTCGACCAAGTGCGCGGTCTGCCATACGCTGGCCGCGGCGGCTGCGGTCGGCAGGGTCGGCCCGAAGCTGGAAGTGCGGGTCGCCGAAGAACCGACCTTCAAGGCGCGTGAGGAACTCGTGTATAACGCCATCCGCGAAGGCAGAGCGCGGGGCCTCGGCAACATGCCCCCGAAGCTCTTCGAAGGCCCGGAAGCGCGAGAGGTCGCCGAATTCGTCGCGGCCGTCTCGAAACCAAGCCACGAATAGCTCCGTCCGGTGGCGCATTTAGCATCGTTACCGATGCCACGTGAGGCTGAGGCGGGGTGGTGGACCGATCCGGAGCTGGATCGCCTGCGTGAGCGGATCGAGGGTCGCAGGGCCGTGCGGGAAGCTGAGGCGATCGCGCCACGGCGAGGCGTGCGCGAGGTGCGCGGAAACGCTCGGCTGACGCTCGTGAGGCGTGAGGATCCGGCGGCCGTCGCGGCTGCGGACAGAAGGCGACCGCGACCGCGACCGGTTCAGCGGATCGGCCCGAGGCCCGACAGGATCGCCGCGCTGGCGGTCGTGCTGGGCCTGCTGCTCCTATTCGCCGCGCTCATCAGCGCGCACGGCTGATCGCGCTCGGGCGAGAACGCGCTCCGATCGACTAAGGTCAGCGGGGATGGCGGAGATGCCGAAGACTGCGGACCAGGTCAAGGCGGTTGTCAGGGAACGGAACATACGCTTCATCCGGCTCTGGTTCACGGACGTCCTCGGCCAGCTGAAGTCCTTCTCGATCAACGCGGCCGAGCTCGACGATGCCTTCGAGGGCGGGATGGGCTTCGATGGGTCGTCGGTGACCGGGTTCAATGCGATCGAGGAGTCGGACATGATCGCGATGCCCGATCCGAGCACGTTCGCGATCCTGCCGTGGCGCCCGGAGGAGCAGGGGGTGGGGCGGATGTTCTGCGACGTGCTCACCCCTGAGCGCACGCCGTATGAGGGCGATCCACGGCATGTGCTGCGGCGGGCGCTCGCGCGCATGGAGCGGATGGGGTTCGACACCTTCAATGTGGGTCCCGAGCTGGAGTACTTCCTGTTCAAGGACAAGGGCGGCACCGAGGTGCTCGACGAGGGCGGCTATTTCGACCTGACCACGCTGGATGCCGGCTCGGACGTGCGGCGGGAGACCGTGCTCGCGCTCGATCAGCTGGGCGTGCACGTCGAGTACTCCCATCATGAGGTCGGGCCCAGCCAGCACGAGGTGGATATGCGGTATGCGGGCGCCCTGAAGATGGCAGACGACTGCATGACCTACCGGATCACGGTCAAGGAGTACGCGATGAAGTACGGCTGGCATGCGACGTTCATGCCCAAGCCGCTCTTCGGTGAGAATGGGTCGGGGATGCACACCCATCAGTCGCTGTTCGCCGGCGGCGCGAATGCGTTCTTTGACGACGATGACCGGTATTTCCTCTCCGATGTCGGAAAGGCGTTCATCGCCGGCCAGCTGCGCCACGCGCGCGAGATCTGCTCGATCTTCGCGCAGTGGGTGAACTCGTACAAGCGCCTGGTGCCCGGCTACGAGGCGCCGGTGTATGTGGCCTGGTCGCGTCGCAACCGCTCGGCGCTGGTGAGGGTGCCCCTGTATCACCCTGGCAACGAGATGGCGACGCGGATGGAGCTGCGCTGCCCCGATCCCGCGTGCAACCCGTACTTGACGTTCGCCGTGCTGCTGCAGGCCGGCCTGGAGGGGATCGAGAAGGGGTACGAGCTGCCTGAGCCGATGGATAAGAACCTCTATCACCTCTCCGCCGAGGAGCGGCGCCGGCTCGGCATCGAGCAGCTGCCGGAGACGCTCGGCGAGGCGATCGAGCTGACGGCCTCCTCCGAGCTGGTGCTGCGGACGCTCGGCGAGCACATGTTCAACCGCTATGTGGAGATAAAGCGCCAGGAATGGGCCGACTACCGGATCCAGGTGACTCAGTGGGAGCTGGATCGATATCTCGGAGTGTTGTGAGAGCCGGCTCCGCCGGCTCGCGCGGCGAGCGTCAGGCGCAGCGAGCCGATCTTCAGGCTCTTGCGCTTGGTGTGCCGTCTGCCCCGCCTGACCTTCACCGCCACGCTCGCGGTCGCGTCCAGACTGCACGCCGACGGGCAGAGCAGCGAGCCGAGCCTGATCGTCAAGCCTGCGGCTTTGAGATCCACGGATAGCTGCGGCGAGGCGGGCGTCGCCGACGGTTTGGCGAGAAGCGGCGGTTGCAGGGCGGGCGCCGGCGGCGGCGTGGCGGCAGGTTTTTCGGCTGCCCTCCGGGCTTCTTCGGCCTTCTTGGCTTCTTCTGCCTTCTTGGCTTCTTCGGCTTTCTTCGCTTCTTCTGCCTTCTTGGCTTCTTCGGCTTTGAGCGTTTCTTCTTTGCTTATCTGGGCCGATACCCCGCACAGCTCGTCCACCACCCCGAAGGTGCCGCCGGCGTGGGGGCTGCCGATGCCGGAGGCCATGTCGTATCCGGGCTTGGCTTCGAAGCCATTCACTTCGTTTTCGAAGGTTCCGGCGAGGTCGTGGTTGTTTCCTTCTAGAACATCGTTGAAGGCGCTCGCGTAGTCGGTTTCATACAGCGAGTAGAGGGCGGGGTTGATCAGGCCGAGCTTGCCGGTGGCGCCCGTTCGCCTGCTCACGCATTCGTCGGCGAGCGCGACGAGGCCCGCCCAGGTCGGGGCGGCGCCGGAGGTGCCTCCCACCACTTCCCATTTGCCATCGGAGTAGACGACGTAGCCCGAGTTTGCAGCGGCGTTC
>DAHVAB010000030.1:238-13436 GCA_027314825.1 Solirubrobacterales bacterium | reverse complement strand
CGGCTCGTGGCTGCGTCGCCAGGCCTGCCAGGCAAGGACGAGCCCGCCGCCCAGGAATGAGATGTAGGCGGCGAGGCCGAGGATGCCGAGCTTCAGCCAGAACCACAGCGCGGCGAAGTGCACGTATTCCCGGCCATGTTCGTGTTCGACGGAGAGAACGCGGAACCCTGCGGTCCATGGCACGCTGATCCCGATCCCGGTGATCGGATGCTCGCCGATCACGCCCAGCACGTTCGTCCGCTCGTCCAGCCGGTAGCTCGCCTCCGGGTTCATTTCCAGGCGTTCGGGGGTGAGTGTCTCCACGCGCTTGACGATCGGCGCCTGGGACTCCACGCTCACAGCGCCGAGCAGCCATATCGCCGCAGCGATCAGGATCACGCTCGGCACCAATATCCGCCGCCCGGCCGGGGAGAGCCCGAGCATCACGACCAGCATCACTGCGAGCGCCGCGGCGATCCAGAATGAGCGCCGATAGGAGAGCACCAGCGCGACGAGCAGCAACGGCACGCCCAGCAGCATCCACCGCGGCGGCCGTGTGCGAGCGCTCGCCGCGGCCAGGATCACGAGAAGCCCCATCATGATCAGCCAGTTGGCCGCCGGTTCGTAATAGGTGAGCGTAGTGCCGCCTTCGACCACGTCCCCGCGGCCGCTCGCCACCTCGAAGAGGCCGAACAGCGCCTTGAAGAGCGACAGGGCGACCACTGCCGCGATCATCACAGCCAGCTGCCGGCGGTCGAGCCTGAGGTTCGCAACGGCTATCGGCAGCAGGAGGAGATACCCGAGCACGTGCTCGGAGACCGCGACGGACCGCAGGCTGCCGCCGGCCGCACGGCCCATCACTAGTGCGGCGACCATCCCGAGCAGCAGCGTGACGCATGCGGGGATCAGCGGGCGCGGCACCTGCAGCGGTCGCCGGTGGCGAAGAAGGTCAAGTCCCACTGCCACGATCGCCACCGCTACGAGCATGTCCAGCGGCGCCATCCCCTTGTACACCTGTTCGTAGAGATGCGCGGTGAAATGCAGGTAGCCGAACGTCGGTCCCTCGAACAGGACGGCAAGCAGGAACACGATCGCCGTGCTCGCCACGGCGCTGCGCAGCGCGATCACCACCAGTACGACCGCAAGCGGGGCGAGCACGCCCGCGAGCGGGGAGCCGGTCTTCGCAGCGCCCGCGTATACCAGCACCGCCGTGGTCGCAGCGAGCGCGACGGCCAGCAGGGCTTCCCGTCCACTCAGGCCTCGCAGCCCGCGCCAGGCCACCACCATCGCCCCTACGGCCGGGATACGGGCAGGTCAGGCGGACGGGAGAGAGAGCTCGGCGCGTGCTCCGCGTCGCGGCCGGGCGGCTTGGTTGGGCCATAGGTCCCGCCATAGCCGTAACCGCTTGTGGAGCGAATCCCCGTCACGACGAGGCCGAGCGGCTCGACGACGTGGCGGTCGAGGATCGCCCGCGCCATTCGCACGTCGTCTCGCGTCACGCGACCGACGCGCGCGACGACTATCGCGCCGTGAATAGCGTCATTGTTCAGCAGAACCTGGGCATCAGCCACAGGGTTCAGCGGAGGAGCGTCGATGACCACCATGGCGTCGCTCTTGCCGAGCTCGGCGATGATCTCCCCCACACGCGGCGAGGCGAGGAGCTCCGACGGGTTGTGGGGAACGCGTCCGGCCGGCAGGACGAGAAGGCTCGGTACGCTCGACAGCGGCTCGTGAAGAAGCTCGGAGACAGGGCTCTCGCCGACGATCGCGCTGGTCAGCCCATGTCGCACGTTGAGATTGAACTGCGCCGCGAACGTCGGCCGGCGCAGATCGAGCTCCACGAGCACCGTGCGCCGGCCCGCGATCGCGATCGCATGGGCCAGATCGGCCGCAACGGTGGTCTTGCCCTCTTCTGAGACCGCGCTCGTCACCATCACCACGTCGAGCGGCCTCGTGACCGCCGAGAATTCGAGCGCGCTGCGCAGGATCCGATATGGCTCCAGCGAGTCGGTGCGCTCAGCTGCGCGACGCGCGCGGAAGCCCGCCTGCGGCACTCCGGTCAGCGCCGGTAGGCGATACGCGCTCTCGCATTCCTCGACGGAGCGCATGCGTTTGTCGAGCGATTCCAGCACGAAGATGACCAGGAATGCGATCGCGAGGCCGACGAGGATGCCGATGATCACGATCGACGAGAGCGTCGTGCCGCTGGGTGAGCCGGGCGGCGTGGCGCGACCGATGATGTTGGCCCCGCCGCCGGCGATCGCGCGGACCTCCGAGAGTCGCTGCAGCGACTGCTGCAGGGCGGCACGTTCACCGGACCCCGGCGGCAGAGCTTCCAGCTGGGCCCTCAGCTTGCGTTCATGCGTGCTCAACCCTTCGAGCTCGGACTTCGCCCTGAAGGAGATGTACTGTTCGGCGAACGCATTCGCAAGCTTCGCGGCAGCCTGAGGTTCCCCGCTCGAGGCGACGATGTTCAACACGTCGGCGCTGGGAGCCACTTCCACCTGAACTTCTTTGAGCAGTTCGCTTGCGGACAGCGGACTGTGCAGCTGCGTGCGCACGCTTGCCGCCACTTCCGGGGAGTGGGCGATCAGAACCTCGGTGTTCGCTTCGCGTTGCGGTTCGGTGCCCGCGGGCGCGAACCCGAGCGCGGTCTCCGAGAGCGTGCCATTCTGGAACGCCACACTGGCCGTCGCGTTGTAGGACTTCGGTGTGCGCTCATAGCGGACCACCAGGATCGCCACGACCGCGATCACGATGGCCACCGCGATCAGCCAGCGGTGCCGCAGCGCGTCGCGCACGGCCACCAGAGTCACCCCCGCGCGCGTTGTTTGGAACCGGTCGGGGACGCTCATCTGCTCATCTCGTGTGGTCGGCGCGGCGCGACGGGAGCGACGGGACAATCAGGGAGGGCCTTATCCATCCTGGGGCGCATATCGTCAGGTCGCGATCATGGCTTGAGACGTCCGAGCCCCGATCCCGGAGCGCGGAGCGCATGGAGCCATGCTAACGGCTGCCAGGCGCATCCCGCTGTGCTCAGGCTTGCTCTATTCGGGCTTCGCGAGGATGCGTGCGGCTCTGCTCGCGCACGGTGACCGCGGACGCCAAGGGGTCCATGGCAGACGGGCCGCCATTCCTCGCGGCCCGGGGCGGGGCCATCCCGGCGGGGCGCGCCCGCCGGTGCACAGGCGTCCGCCCACCGCAGCGCAAGAGCCCGCCCGCCGGCGCACAGGCGTCCGCCCGCCGCGGTGCAGGAGCCCGCCCGCCGGTGCACAGGCGTCCGCCCGCCGCAGCGCAAGAGCCCGCCCGCCGCAGCGCAGGAGCGCTACCGGAGCGCCGGAGCGCCTGTACGATCCCGGACGTGAGCTTGGAGGAGCGCGCCAGAGCGGCCTTGCACCGGCTGCACAGAGGACGCGCGGCGCTTCGCGACGCGTCCTGGCGCGAGCTGCAGGACGAGCACGCGATGCGGATCGTGCTCGCAACCGTGCTGCGAGCCGATTCCAATGCGATCGATATCGGGGCGAACGTGGGCGGCGTGCTGTCCGAGATCGCGCGGATCGCCCCGCACGGGCACCACCTCGCCTACGAGCCGATACCCGCGCTTCACGGCCGCCTCCAGGAGCGCTTCCCGCAGATCGAGGTCCGCCGTGCCGCGCTCTCAGACGTGACCGGCACCGCCGATTTCGCCCACGTGCTGGGAGCGCCGGCCTACAGCGGCCTGCGACGACGGGCAGACCTGCCGACCGGCTCAGGCGAGGTACAGACGATCTCGGTGCAGACAGAGCGCCTGGACGATTCGCTGCCCTCCGGCTACGTGCCCGCGCTGCTGAAGATCGATGTCGAGGGGGCAGAGCTGCAGGTGCTGCGGGGAGCGAGCGAGACGCTGCACCGACACCGACCATGCGTGCTCTTCGAGCACGGGATCGGCGGCGCCGACCTGTACGGCAGCCGCTCATCGGAGCTCTTCGACCTGCTCGACGATTGCGGGCTGCGGATCTTCGATCTGGACGGTGAGGGCCCATACAGCCGCGAGCGGTTCGACGCGGCTTTCAGCGAGCCGATCTGGAACTACCTGGCAGTGCCTCGAGCTTAGGCCGAGCCGTGCCTCCGGCTCACGCCGAGTCGTGCTTCGGGCTCAAGCCGTGCCGAGTCGTGCCTCCGGCTCACGCCGAGCTGTGCCTCGGGCTCAAGCCGAGCTGTGCCGCCGGCTCACGCCGACCCCTGGGCCGCCGCGCGCTCGAGCTGCTCGACGATCTGACCCTCGAACCTGGCGGCGGTGTGCTCGGATGCGGTCCGCAGGCCCCCTTCGCGCAGGCTGCGGCGCAACGCTGGCTCGGCCGCCAGCCGCATCACTGCGGCGGCCACTGCGGCGGGATCGTCGACCGGAGTCAGCAGCGCGTTCTCACTGTCGCGAAGGTAGCTGCGCGCGCCACCCCGGGCGGTGGCGATGACCGGCCGGCCGACGGCCATGGCCTCGAGCGGGACGAGCCCCCACGGCTCCTCCCAACGCACCGGAAACACCACTGCGTCCGCCCGCGCATAGACGCCCGGCAGCTCATCCGGATCGACTGGCCCGGCCATCTCGAGCCGGGCGCGCACACCCAGCGCGTCCGCCTGGCGGCGCAGCTGATCCTCGTACCGCCCCCCTCCGGAGCCGACGAGCGTGAGGGACACGCCGTCTGGGAGCAGCGCCAGCGCATCGAGGATGACGTCGACGCCCTTCACCGGGTCGAGCCGGCCCACGTAGAGCAGCCGTCCGCCCCAGCTCTCCCGCGCCGGCGCCGCACGGTAACGCCCGTGCACGCCCGGAGTGACCACAGCGCTGCGCGTCGGCCTGAACCCGATCTTCGCAAGCGCGTCCCGCGTCCAGGTGGAGTTGAACAGGAACGTACCCGCACGCTGCAGGTCCAGACGCATCGGCACCCCGCACAGAGGCTCCAGCAGCGGTGCCAGCCGGCGCACCGCTCGACGCCGCGTCATCCGCGTCCACGCGTCGGTGCTCACGCCGTAATCGGGCCACGTGTCATGCACCATGAACACGGACGGGATGCGTGCCCGCCGCACCCGCTCGATCAGCATCAGCGACATGCCGCCCATCCCCCACCAAGCGACGACATCGGGGGCGAACTCCCGGAGATGATGCCCGAGCACCGCGGCGTTGTGGCGCTCCAGCGCCAACCGCTGCCTGAGATCCAAGCTCACCGGGGCCTGGGCGGCTCGGTCCAGATACGAGCGCAGCTCGCGGTAGACCGCCGAGGCGGTGCCCGGCGCTCGCTGCGACCCGTAGGGCGGTGCCTCAGGGGCCTGAAGCCCGGAGGCCCGAAGCCCGTCAGCCTCCGGCTCTGAGGCCCGAAGCCCGGATGCCTCCGGCCCGGAGGCCCGAAGCCTGGAAGCCTCGAGGTCGGAGGCCCAAGGCCCGGAGGCCCGAGGCTCGGAGGCCCGATAGTCAGACGCGAGCACCCGGACCTCATGTCCGCGCGCTCGGGCCGCGCGCACCGCGCCCTCCCACACGATCTCGTATCCCCCCCGATGGTGAGGGGGATAGAGCAGTCCGATGTTGAGCACCTTCATGTGGGGCACCGGTCCGAAGCTCAGCCGAGCATCCGCTCATAGAGCTCGATCACCGGCTTGGCGGCCACCGCCGGCGCATGGTGGGCAAGGAACGTCTCGTGAGCCCTCGCGCCCGCCAGCGCCCGCGCCTGACCATCGGCCAGCAGCGCGGCCGTCGCCTCGACGAGGGAGGCATGGTCGGCGCAGACCGCCAGACCATCGTGCCCGCCGATTCCCTCCGCCCCCGCCGGCGTGGTCACCACGGGCAGGCCGATCGCCAGCGCCTCAAGCACCTTCACCTTGGCCCCGCTGCCCCTGCTCAGCGGGTAGAGCAGAACCGCCAGCCCGCGCAGGAACCCTGCAGCCGACGGCACCTCGCCCAGCCACTCAACGCCCTCACATCCGCTGGCGTCGGCGAACGCCGAGCGCTCCATCCCGCGCCCGGCAAGCAGCAGCCTGGCCGTCGGGACGCGAGCACGAACGGCTGGCCAGACGTTGCGCAGCAGCTGCTGCACCGCGCGTCGCGTCGGCGGCCAACGGGCGCTTCCGATCAGGCCTGCCACGGGCGCGCCGAGCGAGGCGAGCGGCCGGTAACGGGACGGCTCCAACGCCAGCGGAGCAACCGCCACGTGCGCCCGAGGCGCGATTCCCGCCAGGTCTCGCGCCACCTCTGGCGAGCTGGCCAGCAGCCACCGCGCCCGGCGGCAGACGCGGCGCTCGGCGCGCAGCATCTCCACCGCGTCCCTGCCCGCACTGCTCCACGGTGGCCCGATCTGACGGTCGCGTCGCGTGAAGAAGTCGAGCTGAGCGAGGGCGGGACGATCCACTAGCGCCATCGCCACGGCGGTGCGCAGATCCACGAGATGGACGACATCTGAGTGGCTGGCAAGCTCTCGCAGGCGCTCGGCGAACCGGCCACGGGTCAGCATGCCGTACGGGCGCATCAGCCTGTCGCTGCGAACCCGCCAGCGGGAAGGCCAGGTCACAGGCACGATCTCAACCTCCACTCTGTCCATAACCTCAGACGGCGGGTCGATGCCGCGCCCACCGATGTCAGCCACCAGGACGTGCGGATGGAGTCCCTGCTCGCACAAGCCGCGCAACAGCCCGACGGCGCATCGCGCAGCGGCTCCGCCCTCGGGCTGCGGCGCAAAGGGCATCGCGACCAGGACACGCAAGGCTGCGAAAGTATTGCGCATGCTGGCCAGGGCGATCGCATTCTCCCGCAGCCTCCTTGCGGGAGGCCGCGCTGGCGACGCGGGGGCCGCGGGCGGGCGAAGGATCGCCTCGAACGTGCTCGTCCAGCTCGGCGCGCGGACGATCACGATGGCGATCAGCATCGTGACCGTGTCGCTGACGGCACGCACGCTCGACAGCTCCGGATACGGCATCTGGACCGCTGCAGCGAGCTACGTCGGGATCTTCACCGTGCTCACCGACCTGGGCTTCACGACGGTCGCGATGCAGCGCATGGCGGCGGAGCCGGAGCGCGAGCAGGACTGGCTCGGCGCCCTCGTGACCGCCCGCATCGCGCTCTCCATTCTCGCCACCATTCTGTGCGCGATATCGATCCCCCTGTTCCTGAGCCCGTCGGACAGTCGTCAGACCGTCACGCTGATCATGCTCGTGGCGGTGCTCTCCGGCGGCGGCTCCGCTCTGATGGCGGTCTTCAGCTCACGCCTGCGCGCCGGTCTCGTGCTCTCCTTCACCGTCCTGCAGAGCGTCATCTGGCTGGCCGCGGTCGTCACCCTCGCCGCCACCCATGCCTCCGTGGTCACGTTCGCGATCGTCTACTCGGTCCTGAACGCGCTGATCATCGCGCTGCAGATGCGCACGGGGCTGAGGCTGGCCTCGGTGGCATGGGGCGCCGGGGTTCGCCTGTGGCGCTCGCTGGCGAGAGTGGCGATCCCAATCGGCATCGCGAGCGTCCTGATCACCGTCTACTACCAGATCGACTCGGTGCTGCTGCTGCAGATGGCAGGCCCTTCCGAGACCGGCGTCTACGGCGCGGCCTACACCTTCATCGGTCCGCTCACGTTCCTCCCCGCCGCGGTGATGTCCTCGTTCTACCCGGTGATCGCCGCCGTCTACGGTCACGACCAGGACCGGGCCAGACGCCTCGTGCAGACGTGTGCCGAGCTGATGGCCATGATCGCGCTGCCGATTCTCGCCGGCGCGATCGCGCTCTCCGATCAGATCGTGCACTTCCTCTACGGGCCGGGCTACGCCCAATCGGGTGGGCTGCTGCCGATCCTGATGATCGCGTTCGTGTCCATCTGCTTCGGCACGCTCGCAGGCGTCCTGGCTCCGGTCCTGAAGTTGCAATGGCGGCTCGCGCTCTACTCGGCGATCGGCGCGGCCGTCAACATCGCGTTGAACGTGATCCTGATCCCGTCCCACGGAGCCTACGGGTCGGCGTGGGCCACCGTCGCGACCGAGGTGCTCACGATGACGCTCATGCTGGGCACGGTGCTCTACTCGCTGCGCCTGCGACTCGTCCCGTGGAACATCCTCCGCACCGTCGCGCTCGCCGCGGCGATGACCGGCGTGATGCTCGCCGCAAGGCCGCTCGGCCTGATCCCCGCCGGCCTGCTCGGCATCGCGTTCTACGGTGTCGGCGTGTTCGCGATACGGATCGTCGATCTCGACCAGCTGAGGGCCCTGCGCGCTCAGCCAACCAGAGTGGAGACCGTATCCTGAGAGCAGTCGCCAAGGGCCGGGTAGGCCGCAAGCGGCGCCTCACGCATGCACTTCAGCCATGCCTCGGAGCGCAGCGCCTCCAGCTCGTCGGGAAACGAGGGGTGCACCATGACCTCCACCGTTTCCCGCCGGGCGTGCTCCACGGCCGTTGCGATCGGCACCGATCCCGCACCGGAGGTCTCACGAGCCCGCCAGAAGCGATCCGTGGTGATGAACCGCCAGGCCAGAACCCCGTGCTTGAGCCGTCGCGCCGGGTTGCCCGGCCCCGCCCCGGGCGGCGGCGAGAGCGTCTGGCGAACGCGCAGACCGGGCGCCATGGCGCGGGACAGGAAGACGTCCGGACATACGTGGACGTGATGGTGGGAGTCAACATGCGTCGGGGCGCGCCCGTAGAGCCGGTGGAACTCCTCGAGCTGATCCTCGATCGCGCTGCGAACCAGGCGATGCACCCGCGGGTCGGCGCTGAGCAGCCAACGCCGTCGCCGCAGATCGCTGAAATGTCCCAGCAGCCGCCGTTGACGTTCACCGACAGGACCCGGCACGTGGGGAGCATCAAACTCCTGAGTGAGGTTGAGGTGCAGGCCGATCGGCCGCTCACGCTGAGAGGCGATACTCGCCGCACGCCGCGAGTCGGCCATGTGCACCATGGCGCTCGCCGAGCTGATCGCGCCCGCCTCGAAGCAGGACTCGATCGCATCGGTCCCGGCACGGAAGGCGCCCCAGTCGTCCGCGTTGACGATCAGCAGCCCATCGGCACGCACGGGGTGAGGATAACCTCCAGCGAGCACCGCCTCGACGGCACACCGTCCCCGGCCGGCCATCCGCACGGCACGCCGGCGCGAGGGCGGCGGGACCGCCGGGTAGAGTGCCAGCCCGTTGTCAACAGCTGAACTCGTCACAGACCTCGCCTCCCTGGAGGCTCTGCAGTCTGAATGGGACGCGATCGCGGTGGCGCGCGCAGCGCCGCTGATGGCCCCGATCGTCGTACTGTCCTGGTGGAGGCACATCGCGCCAGGCGGGGCCGCGCCGCGGTCCGTCGTCGTCCGTGACGCGGGGCGGCTGATCGGCGTGGCGCCGTTCTACGTGACGTCGGGCGCAAGCCGGATCGACTACCGGCTGCCCGGCATCGAGCTCTCGACGCCCCTGACGCCGCTCGCGCTGCCGGGGCACGACCAGGAGGTTGCCGTCGCGACCGCACGGACGCTCGCGACGGCGATGCCGACCCCTGACCTGATCGCGCTCGAGGGCACTCCGTTGGCCTCGGCCTGGGCCTCGGCCCTGCGGGATGCCTGGCCATCGCGAACCCGCCCGCTGATGCGCCGCTACCTGGTGCACGGCGCGCCGACCATCTCCCTTGAGCATCCCTCCTACGAGGATTGGCTGGCGTCCAAGAGCGCCAACTTCCGCAGCCAGATGCGCAGAGCACGGCGTGACTTCGTCGCCGCCGGCGGCACCGTGCGAATCAGCGGACCCGAGCAGATCCCAGCGGACCTCGAAGCGTTCTTTCGCCTGCACGCCGCACGATGGCAGGACAGAGCCGACTCGAGCATCCTGCGATACCGCTCCGCGCTCTCAGGGATGCTGCGAGAGATCGTGAACGGCGACCCGGACGCCAAGCGTCTGCGCCTTTGGGTGCTGGAGGTGGACGGCGAGCCGATCTCCACTCAGCTGTTCCTCGCCGCGGGTGGCGAGGTCGCATATGTGAACGGTGGCTGGGATGAGCGATTCGCGCGGCTGCGCCCAGCGATGCTCGGCATCCTGTACGCGATCGAGGATGCGTTCGCCAGGGGCGAGAAGCGGATGGACCTCGGTGCGGGAGAGCAACACTACAAGCACCGCCTCGCGGACGGCGAGGACCCGGTGGCGTGGACGATCCTGATTCCGCCGGGCCGGCGTCAGGCAGTGACATGTGCACGGGTCACCCCGATGCTCGCGAGCCATCTGCTTCGCGACACGGTGAAGCGCGCGCTGGCGCCCCAGCAGCTGGATCGTCTCCGCGCCGCTCGCACGCGCCTGCATGCATGGGCAGGCGGGCGATGAGCGGACGGCGGTCACGACGATCACGGCGATGCTCCACCCCAGGCGCTCAACGCACGGCACGGGTACGCTGCCCCGCACATGCGCGCGCTGATCATCGACCAGTGGGGCAGCCGTGCGGCGCTGGGCGCCGCGCGCGCCCTCGCGCGCGACGGTTGGATCGTCGGCTGCGCATCTCCCGGCCGCTGCAGCCTCGCGACACACTCACGTGCGGTCGCTCACAGCCACGACGCGCCGTATGCCCGGCTAGGGCCCGAGGCGCTTCTGCCCGCGGTCAACCGGGCGATCGCCGAAGTCGGCTATGAGGTGGTCTTCAGTCTCGACGACGTAGGCGTGCTCGGCCTCTCGCGGCATCGCGATCGGCTGGACGCGACCTTTCCGTACGGCGCCCACGACGGCCTTCTCAGAGCCTTCGACAAGCTCGATCTGATCCGCGAGGCGCAGCGTGCAGGACTGGGCGTGCCCCGCACCGCGCAGGCGCCCATCGAGGAGCGCGGGCTGGAGGCGGTGCTCCGAGACTTCGGCGCCGGCCCGCTCGTAGTCAAGCCGAGGATGACGTTCGTGGAGGGAGCGGACGGACACGTCAGGGCGCGCGTGGTGAATGCTGCGCAGGTGGCAGACAGCCTGCGGGAGGTAAGGGCCGCAGGCGCGGAGCCGATCATCCAGGAGCAGGTCGAGGGGAAGCTGATGGCACTCACTGCTCTCACCGACCGCGACGCGCGGATCGTCACCCAGGTGCAGCAGATCAGCGATCTGCGTTGGCCGGTTGACGTCGGGATCAGCGCGCGCGCACACACGGTCGCCGTCCAGAAGCCGCTCGCGGCTGCGGCCGCCCGGCTTCTGGAGGCGCTCGGCTGGTTCGGCCTCGCCCAGATGCAGTTCATCATCGGCGAGGATGGCGTGCCCCGCCTGATCGACTTCAACGGCCGTTTCTACGGGTCGATCGCGCTTGCGATCGCGGCCGGCCCGAACCTGCCGGGGCTATGGGCGCGCCTGGCGACCCGGCGCCCGATCACCCCGCCTCGGCCGGCGCGAGCAGGAGTGCGCTATCAGTGGCTTGCGGGAGATATGCGTGCCAGTGAGCACGGCGCCCCAGGGCTCGGGCGCGCGCCGGCCCTGCTCGGCAGTATCCTCCGCGCCCCCCGCGCCGTGCATGGAGTCTGGAGCGCCAGCGATCCGTGGCCGGCCTTCGTCCACGCTCGGTCGCGGGCTTCCGACTGGATGCAGCGCAAATGGACGCAGCGACACTGACAGACCGCTCCACCGCCGAGCGCGTGCTTGTGATCGGGTCCCCGCCTCCCGGCGGGCGCGATCTCGACCTGCTCGCCCGGCCGGGGGCGGAGCGCGAGCTCGCCGGTGCGCTCGCGGAGGGCGGGTTTAACAATCATGGCGGCGAGCTGTGGGTGCGCCTCGCGAATGAGAGCGTCGAGATCGTGGAGCTGATCCCGGCGGCAAGCCTGCGACTCGACGACGAACAGCTGGAGCGCCTCTTCGCCGAAGCGGAGCCGATCGATGGCTACCGGACGCTGCGCCGTCCCGCGCCGCACCATCGCCTGCTGCTCACGGCGCGACTGGTTGCGGCCGCTGCCCAGATCGACGCCAAACGACGGCGGGCCGCCGAGGAGCCAGACGAGCAGGCCTGGCGGACAGCACGCGAGCTCGCCCCCAGCTGGGGTGCCGAGGAGGCGCTCGCCGAGCTGCGAGAGGGACTTCGCGGCGAGCCGCCGCGATCTTGGCGGCTGCGGTCCGCCCATGCGCGCGTGGAGCGTTACCGCAGCGGCGCGGTCATCGCATTCTCCGGCCTGGACGGATCGGGAAAGAGCACCCAGGTGGAGCGCCTCACCGCCACGCTGAACGCGCTCGGATACCCGACTGTCGCCATCTGGACGTCGCTCGCGGCGCACCCATCGCTCGCGCGCGTGGCAGCGCCCGTGCGCGCGCTGCTCGGTCAGCGGCGGCACCCGGAGGGCGTCGAGGAGCTGTGGCCGCCGGCCGGCGAGGACGAGGACAGGCTGACGCTGATGCGCGAGCGCAGCCCGCTGCTGCAGCTCGCGTGGACGACGTTCGTCGCGACGATGAACGCTTGGTGGCAGGCCCGAGCGGTCCGCTCGCACGTGTTGCGAGGCCGGATCGTCGTCTGCGACCGCTACACGCTCGACTCGCTTGTGCATCTTCGATACCGCTACGGCGCAGAGCGACGGTACCGGCTGCAGCTCGCGATCATCCGCGCCCTCTCGCCCCGCCCGCTGCGGGCCTACCTGCTGGACGTGAGCCCACTGACCGCGCGCGCCCGCAACCGCGAGTACACGCCGGCGCAGATCGAGCTGCGGGCGAGGCTCTACCGCGAGGAGCACACCGGGCTGGGCGTGAGGAGGCTCGACGGGGAGCGTGCGCGCGAGGAGCTGGCCGAAGAGATCGCCCTGGAGGTGTGGTCAGCGCTGCGCGCCGAGCGCGACCAGGCCCGGCCGCCGCCGGCAAGGGCGCTGCTGACGCTCGCTCGTCCGTGGCGTCACTGAACGGCCCGCCGGCCCGCACCCTGAGCCTGCGCCTACAGCGGCATCAGGATCGGAGGCCCATGGTCCTCCACCACCACGCAGTGATCATGATCACGCCGGCCGCGCTCGGGCGCCGGCCCGGCTGGGGTGTCCGTCTCCTCGACGAGCGCGCCGCAGTTGAACAGGCTGATGCCATCCACATCCCAACCCCCGGGGTCGGAGCCTGGCAGCGGTCCGGCACGGTGAGTGTGGCCGAACACCACGTGCCTGGCTGGCACGCGGAGGCGCTCGAGAGCCTCCCGCATCGCGAAGAGCTCTGCCCGCAGCAGCTCATCGCCGGAGAGCCCGAACCGCGGGGTGCCGGCCTTCGCCCGTCCGAGCGCCGCTGCGAGCAGCGGCCGCGCGAGCGCCTTCGCCGCCTCCTGGAGCCCGCGGGT
>DAHVAB010000030.1:0-228 GCA_027314825.1 Solirubrobacterales bacterium | reverse complement strand
GCAGCGGAGCGCGTGCTCGCGCCGGAGCGTGACCGCGCAGGCGGGACATCCTCACCCGCGGCGGACGCGGCGGGCTTGCGATCTGCGCCTTGGGTCTCGAGCGCCGCTCGCTGTCCGAGCGATGCCAGCAGGGCATAGACGGGGCCCACCACCGACTCGTACTCCTCCACCGTGCCGACCACGGGGCCGGGACGGCCAAGCAGGCGCATCATCGCCGCGATCGCGAGT
>DAHVAB010000309.1:2575-2875 GCA_027314825.1 Solirubrobacterales bacterium | reverse complement strand
AGGCGCGGCTCGACGATCTGAAGGACTGGCTGCGCTCTCACAACGCGGCGGTGATGGCCGTGCTGCTGCTCGTGTTCGGCGTGGACCTGATCGCCAAGGGCATCCCGACGCTGACGAGCTGAGCCCGCGGCGGGGGCGGCAGCGTCGGCGGAGGGCGGCCAGCTCCGAGTTGGCCGCCCGCAGCGCCCGCGCGGAGTCGATCCGCCGCTTGATGTCGGTGACGATCTCGCCACACGGCGCATGGCCAGCCGACGCGCCAGCTCGTCGCGCTGCATCTGGCAGGGCTCGACGGTCCTGGAG
>DAHVAB010000309.1:0-2565 GCA_027314825.1 Solirubrobacterales bacterium | reverse complement strand
GGCTCAGTCGGCCTTGGGCCGCTTGCCCGGCCTGCGAAACCGGGCCAGATGCGCCCGCAACGCGCGCGAGTGCTCGCCGCCGCGCAGGCGCTCCACGAGCTCGTCCGCCTCCTGGCGGCTCACTGTTCCTTCTGCCACCGCATCGTCCAGCCGCTCCGAGGCGTGCCTCGCGCGAATTTCACGTACCACCCGCCGAGCGCGCGAGAGGTCCGGCGCGGCACGCAGCCGCTCGGCCTCATCGGCGGTCAGCCGTCCGGCCGCCACCAGCTTCCCCGCCTGCGCTGCGATGCGTCTCAGGCGCTTCGCGTCGAGCCCGTCGATTTCGTCTTCGCTCATGAGCCGCAGCTTATCGCGACAGACTGTCGATATCAAGACGCCCTGTATGAAAGGCAGCATCGTGTACATTGCGAGGCGTGCCGAAGCTTTGGAGCCAGACGATCGAGACGCACCGCAACCAGGTTCGCGAGACGGTGCTGGCGAGGACCGCGGCGCTGGTCGCCAAGCAGGGCGTGCGGGCGCTCACCATGTCCCAGATCGCCGCTGAGAGCGGGATCAGTCGAGCCACCCTCTACAACTACTTCCCGGACGTCGAGTCGATCCTGCTCGCCTGGCACGAGCGCCAGATCGCCAGTCACCTGGATCACCTGCTCGCCCTACGCGACCAGGCAGCCGCTCCGTTCGACGGCCTGGAAGCGGCGCTCGGTGCCTACGCGCTCATCTGCCACCGGATCAAACGCGAAGACCATGGAGCGGAGATCATCGCGCTGCTGCACCGCGAAGACCACCTTGCCGACCCGGAACGCCGGCTCCATGAGTTCATCGCTGAGCTGATCGGCCAGGCCGCTGCAGATGGCGCGATCCGCACCGATGTCAACACTGACGAGCTGGCCGCCTACGCCCTCAACGCTCTCGCGGCCGCAGGCCGGCTGAAGTCGAAGGCCGCCGTCGAACGACTCGTCGCGGTGACGATCGCCGGCATGACGGCCAGGTAGGCCACCTTCGAGAGGAGCGGGCGTCCCGGCGGCGTGCTCAGCGTGCGCAAGCGCGGAACCGATGCCCAAGACTGCATAGGGAGGCCTGTGAACGCCTCGCGCTCTTCGAGCAGATCGCGCGTATCGCGCTCATGCGCCGCGTACATCTCCGTGCGAGCATGCAGGCACCCGTCCCGCAGCCGGTCAGCGGCCATGTCTACCTTCAGACGCGTACCAGCGGAGACCGCTGGTACGTGCGTTGCCGCGACGCGAACGGCGAGCATCGCAAGCTGCTCGGCCGCGCATGGGAGGGTCGGGGCGTGCCCCCGCCCGGCTACCTGCGCCGCCGCGAGGCGACCGCCCGCCTGCAGGAGATCCTCGTCGCTGCCCGCGCGGGCCGGGCCAGCCAGGCGAGGGTAGCCGTCCCTCCGCCCATCGGGATCCTTGCAGCCGCTGCCGCCGAGGCGGAGATCCCGGGAGCGCCGAGGAGAGCCGTGTCCGTTCCCGACGGGTTCATAATGTGGCGGAGGTTGCAGGCGTGCTGTTGGCGCTTGCAGATCGCAGAGCGACGCGGGAGGACGCCGATGCCGCAGACCACCTGCCACATGTCGATCTCGCTCGACGGCTTCGTCGCCGGGCCCGAGCAGAGCCGCGAGGATCCGCTCGGCAGGCGCGGGCGCGAGCTGCATCGCTGGCATCTCGGTGATGAGCGCGCAAATGACGCAGATGCGACGGCGACCGGCTGGCTGATGCGTCCGCGCGGTGCGTATGTGATGGGGCGCAACATGTTCGGGCCGGTCCGCGGCGAGTGGGATGAGGATTGGCGCGGCTGGTGGGGTCCCGAGCCGCCCTACCATGCGCCGGTGTTCGTGCTCACCCATTACGCGCACGAGCCGATCGAGATGGAAGGCGGGACGACCTTCCACTTCGTCACCGGCGGCTTCGACGCCGCCTACGCACGGGCGCGTCAGATGGCCGGGGAGGGCGGTGTGGACGTCGCAGGCGGCGCTTCGACGGTCCGCCAGGCGCTGATCGCCGGTGTGCTCGACGAGCTCACGCTCGACATCGCGCCGGTCCTGCTCGGCGCCGGCGAGCGGATCTTCGACGGTGTGGAGTCCTTCGGGTTCGAGCCGGTCGAGGTCTTGCATTCACCGCTGGCGACACACATCCGCTACCGGCGTTGCGTCCGCTGACCCTGCATTGCCGAAGCGCGGACATCGGCCGCCCAGCATGGTCACTGAGAGCTGCCTGGGGCAGGTCTCGGAAGAGACCGGCGTCTCAGACGACGAGCTCGCACTGGCGCTCGCCACCATCTGGGAGCGTGGCGCTTACGGGAGATGAGCGGCGCACACTGGTATATTCGCGTGCGCACGAGAGAGAAGCTATCCAGGGGAGTGCTGATGCGTGGCGTGAGACGGCGGGCTTGGTCGGTGCGTGTGGTCCGACGGAAGGGCGTGACGGCCGCGGCGGCGCTTCTCGTGCCGCTGGCGCTGGGGGTCTCGCCTGCGCTCGCGAACGTAGCCGTTCACGGGGTGTCGTGACTGGTGCCGGATCTCCTGCGTGCAGTCCGATCGTCTCCGGGCACTCGGAGGGT
>DAHVAB010000308.1 GCA_027314825.1 Solirubrobacterales bacterium | reverse complement strand
CTCCAGCATCGTGGCCGGGACGTCGTAGTTGGCGTGCACCGCATCCACGTCGTCGTTCTCTTCCAGGGCGTCGATCAGCCGCATCAGCTTGCCGACCTGCCCTTCGTGCGGGACTGGGACGCGGCTGGTCGGCCTGTAGAGAAGCTCGGCGTCCTGGATCTCGATGCCGGCCTGCTCCAGGGCGCCGCGGATCGCGGCGAAGTCGGCGAGCTCGGTGACGACCTCGTAGACGTCCTCGTCGAGGGAGACGTCCTCGGCGCCCGCCTCGATCGCGACGATCAGGTCGTCCTCGTCGCAGGAGGAGGCGTCGACCGCGATCACGCCCTTCTTCTCGAAAAGGTAGGCGACCGAGCCGGGCTCTCCGAGGCTGCCGCCGAACTTCGTGAAGATGTGGCGCACGTCGGCGCCCGTGCGGTTGCGGTTGTCGGTGAGCGTCTCCACCAGCACCGCGACGCCGGCCGGGCCGTAGCCCTCGTATAGGACCGACTCGATCGCGCCGGCGTCCGCGCCCTCGCCGGTGCCCTTCGCGATCGCGCGCTCGATGTTGTCCTTCGGCATCGAGGCCGCCCTCGCCTTGGCGATCGCGTTCTCCAGCGCGGCGTTGCCGGCCGGGTCCCCCCCGCCGTCGCGGGCGGCGACCGTGATCGCACGGGCCAGCTTCGTGAACTGCTGGCCGCGGCGGGAGTCGACGATCGCCTTCTTGTGCTTGATCGAGGCCCACTTGGAATGACCGGACATGCCCGAAAGCATAGGATGAGAGGCGATGCCGGCGGCGCTAGACCCCTCCATCTTCAAGGCGTATGACATCCGTGGCATCTACGGAGAGCAGATCGACGGCGAGCTGGCCGAGCAGATCGGCCGCGCGTTCGCCCGCGTGCTGGCCAGGCTGTCGGGGAAGCCGGCCGGCGCGCTGCAGATCGGCCTCGGACGGGACATGCGCCTCTCAGCGCCTGAGCTCGCGGCCCGCTACCGCGCGGGAATGCTCAGCGAGGGCGTGAGCGTGAGAGACATCGGCCAGGTGGGCACGGAGATGCTCTACTGGCTCGTCGGGTCGGGCGGCCTGGACGGCGGCCTGATGTGCACCGCCTCTCACAATCCAAAGGCGTATACAGGGGCAAAGCTCGTGCGTGAGGGAGCGCTCGCGCTCTCCGGGGAGACGGGGATCCAGGACATCCGCCGCGAGATCGAGGCCGGCCTGCCCCCTGCCGATCCGGACGCGGCCGGGACGGTGGATGAGCTCGACCTGTATGCGGCCTTCCAGGAGGCCGCGCTGCGGTTCATAGACCCGAGCGCGATCGCGCCGTTGAAGGTGGTGCTCGACGGCGGCAACGGGATGGCCGGGCCGATGGTCGGCCCGCTGCTGGAGCGCCTGCCGCTGGAGCTGGTGGAGACCTACTGGGTGCCTGACGGCAGCTTCCCCGACCACGAGCCCAACCCGCTGTTGCCGGAGAACAGGGCGTTCATCATCGAGAAGGTCAAGCAGACCGGCGCCGATCTCGGCATCGCCTTCGACGGCGACGCCGACCGCTGCTTCTTCATCGACGGCGACGGGGAGTTCGTCGACGGCGACTTCCTCACCGCGTTGCTCGCACAGGCCCTGCTCTCCAAGCAGGCGGACGGGGAGCCCGCGCAGACGATCCTCTACGACGTCAGAGCCTCCCGCGCGGTGGCCGACACCGTCAGGGCGGCCGGGGGCATCGCCGAGGTCAACAGGGTCGGACATGCCTTCTTCAAGACGCGGATGAAGCAGGAGGGCTCGCTCTTCGGCGGCGAGGTCTCCGGCCACTACTACTTCCGCGACTTCTACTGCGCCGACTCCGGGACCCTTCCGGCACTGCTGATCCTCGAGCACCTCTCCAGGTCGGGTCAGAGCCTGGCGCGACTCCTGGCGCCGCTGCGGCGGCGCTACTTCATATCCGGGGAGATCAACTCCGAGGTGGCAGACCAGCAGGCGAAGATGGACGAGATCGCCGAGCGCTACGCCGATGCCACGCAGTCACGTCTGGATGGGATCTCGATCGACTATGAGGATTGGCACTTCAACGTCAGGCCGTCCAACACGGAGCCGCTGCTGCGCCTCTGCCTGGAGTCGCTGGTCTCACGGCAGGACATGGAACGGCGTCGCGACGAGGTTCTGGAGGTGATCCGCTCGTGAGCAGCGAGACCGAGGAGCGCGTGCTGGAGGAGGCGGCGCTGCAGCGCGCGGCCGATCTCGGGATCTACCGGATCGCGGTTCCGACCCCGTTCAAGGTGGGGCGCGTGAACGCCTACCTGATCGAGGACGAGCCGCTCAGCCTGCTCGACTGCGGCCCGCGCTCGGAGGAGGCGCTGCAGGCGCTGGAGGAGGGCCTCGCCGAGCTCGGACATCGCGTGGAGGACCTGGGGCTGGTGATCATCACTCACCAGCACATCGACCATTTCGGCCTGGCCGCGCTGCTGCGGGAGCGCTCCGGGGCCGAGGTCGCCTGCCTCGATCTGCTCGCCCCCTACCTGCGCAGCTTCCAGCGGGAGAGCGACGACGACGACGCCTTCGCCCAGCGGATGATGCTCCGCCACGGCGTCCCGGCCGAGGTCGCCGGCGCGCTGCGAGCGGTCACCGCGAGCTTCAGGGGCTGGGGCGCGGACGTCGAGGTGGCCCGCCCGATCGCCGCCGGCGAGCAGCTGACGCTGCGCGACCGCACGCTGCGGGCCCTACACCGTCCCGGCCACAGCCCGTCGGACACCGTCTTCGCCGACGAGGAGGCCCGCGTGCTGCTCGCAGGCGATCACCTGCTCGGCCACATCTCCTCCAACCCCCTCATCACCCGCCCCCTGCCCCCCGCCCCCTACTCGGTGATCGAGCGCCCGCAGGCTCTCGTCTCCTACATAGCCTCGCTGCGGGCCACGCGGGAGATG
>DAHVAB010000307.1:2642-2899 GCA_027314825.1 Solirubrobacterales bacterium | reverse complement strand
ACCGCCAGCAGGATCGCCGGGAAGAAGATGATCGGGAAGACCTGGAAGGGCTGGCGCAGCGTCTTCACGGCGCCGCGGCGGGCGAGCGCCGCCACCTGGGTTGCGAGCGTCCCGCTCACCGGCCGGCCGCGCTGCCCGCCGGCTCGCTCTCCTTCACGCCCTCTGCGTCCTGCCCGTCGGCGGCGCCCTCCAGCGAGCGGCCGGTCTTCGCCAGGAAGACGTCGTCGAGGGTGGGAGAGTGGAGGCGCAGGGCGGCT
>DAHVAB010000307.1:0-2632 GCA_027314825.1 Solirubrobacterales bacterium | reverse complement strand
CCTCCGCGTCGAGCGCGCGCACGATCTCCGCCAGGTCGCCGACGCCCTGCGCGAGGCGCACCGCCACGCCGCCCGCGGCGGCCGCGGCCGGCTCGCCGAAGCGTGTGAGCACCTGTGCGAGCCGTTCGCGCTCACCATCCTCGGCCGGCGCCGCCTCGACGCTCGGACGGCCGATGCTCGCCTTCAGCTGCGCGGGGGTCCCTTCGGCGACGATCCGGCCGTGGTCGATGATCGCCAGGCGGCCGGCCAGCACGTCGGCCTCCTCCAGGTACTGGGTCGTAAGGAAGACGGTCACACCCTCCTCGGCGAGGCTTCTCACCTCGCTCCACAGCGCGGCGCGGCTCTGCACGTCGAGGCCCGTCGTCGGCTCATCCAGGAAGAGCACCCTCGGGCGGTGCACGAGCGCGAGCGCGAGGTCGAGGCGTCGCTTCATCCCGCCCGAGTAGCCGCCGACCTTCCGATCGGCCGCCTCGGTCAGCCCGACACGCTCCAGCAGCTCATCGCCGCGCTGGGAGCTCTCCGCCTTGCCGAGCCCGTGCAGGGCGCTCTGCAGGCGCATGTGCTCGCGGCCGGTCAGGAACGGGTCGAGGGCCGATTCCTGAAGTGAGGCGCCGATCGTGCGGCGCACCGCGGCGCCCTGGTGGACGACGTCGAGCCCGGCGACCCGTGCGCTGCCGCCGGTGGGCGGCAGCAGCGTCGTGAGGATCAGCACGGTCGTGGACTTGCCGGCGCCGTTCGGGCCGAGGAAGCCGTAGATCTCGCCCGGCGCCACCTGCAGGTCGATCCCGTCGACGGCGCGCACGCCGCCCTTGAAGTCGCGGATCAGGCCCTCCACCTCGATTCCGTTGCCGTCGGCGCCGCTCACGCTGCGACCCTACATCAGCGACTTGGGGAAGGCCAAGGCGAGCGGCACGCAGATCAGGCTCGCGCCGGCCAGCGCCCAGAAGGTCGGGGTCAGATCGGAGGTGCTGACCCAGAAGCCGAGCAGGAGCACGAGCAGCGCTCCCACGCCGTTGCCGAGCCCGAGGGCGATGCCGGATCCCATCGAGCGGTTCTCGGGGAAGATCTCCTGGCCGATCAGGATGGAGGGCGCGATCGCCGAGAAGATCGCGATCCCGAGCGCGGCGGCGGCGATCCACAGCCAGAAGCCGTGCACGTAGGCGAAGGGGACGGTGAGCGCCGCGCTTGCGAGCGCTGAGAGCAGGAGTACCGGCCGGCGGCCGATCCGGTCGGCGAGATGCCCGCCCGCCAGGTTGCCGATCACCCCGACGACGAGCATCGTGGTGATGATCGAGGCGCCGCCGACCAGGCTGCCGCCGCGCAGGTGCCAGAGGATCGGGATGAACGTGATCAGGCCGAAGGTGGCGAAGGACTGCACGCCCCGGTAGCCGACCAGGAACGCGAGCGGGCGGGCGTGCGCCCGCCAGCGGATCGGGGTGCCGCCCGCGGCCTTCGCCGGCAGGCTGGGCGCCCAGCGCAGCAGGAAGGGCGCGGTGATCACCGCCGGGATCGCGAGGATCCACAGCTCGTGCAGGCCGAGTCCCACGCCGATCAGCCCGGCGGCGGTCGGCCAGACGCCGCGGCCGAGCTCACCGCCGACCAGGAACGTCGCGGTGGAGAGCCCCTTCTGGGAGGAGCCCAGGCGGCGCACGCCCGCCAGCGCCTGCGGATGGAAGCAGGAGTTGCCGAGGCCGATCAGGATCAGCACGAGGATCAGCCCCCACGTGCTCGGGGCCAGGCCGATCAGGGCGCCGCCGATCGAGCTGAGCAGAAGCCCGGAGATGACGAGGCTGCGCCCGCCGACCCTGTCGGCCACCCATCCGATCGCCGGCTGGGTGGCCTGCCCGATCCAGAGCGCGGCGACCAGCACGCCCGCCATGCTGATCGGGTCGTGCAGGGAGATCAGGACGGCCGGCAGGATCCCCGTCATGTAGTTGGCCGCGCAGTCGTTGAGGAAGTGCGCCCAGCTCATGCCGAGCAGGTCCCGTCGCGGGTCGGTCTTCGCGGCCGGCGCCGCCTGCGCCTCCCGGGTGCGCTCGGCGACCGCGACGGCGCTCAGAGCTTGCGGGTCTGTCTGGAGCACTCACCCATGGTGACGCAGAAGGCGCCCAGGCGGAACCGCCGCGCGCTCGCGCAGATGCCACACTGCCGGCCATGCCTCCGGCGGCGGGGACCAAACGCCACGTGGCGATCGGGACGGCGATCGGCATCGTCGCGTTCGTGGGCGCCGTCTTCGCGCTGGTGCCTGCCGGCCGCCGCGAAGTGATCGAACCGGCCGCACAGCGGGCGGCGGCGCGCCGCGCGCAGTCCTACGCGCTCGGCGCGCTGCGCGCGCTCTCCGTGCCGCCCGGCGCCCGCCGGCTCACCCTCGCCCCCGGCCCGCCCGCCCGGCCGCTTCACCGCTCGCTCAGACGCTATCCGCACAGGATGCGCCTGCAGCGCTACGCGCATGTGGCGCAGGCGCACGCCTTCTGGACGGCGAGCCTGCCTCCCGCGCAGGCGATCGCTCAGATCGCCGCCCACCCGCCGCCCGGGACCGCCTCGATCGCCTGCCGTGCCCGCTCCTGCCTGATCTACCTGGCGCCGAGCGGCGCCCAGCTCGGCCCGGCCGAACTGGGCGTGAGCGTGACGC
>DAHVAB010000306.1 GCA_027314825.1 Solirubrobacterales bacterium | reverse complement strand
GCCACGTTCGCTACCGTCTGACAATCACAATCCCGGTGGGATCGCCGTCAAAGTTCCACGACGATCCGGGCAACCTCGGCGTGGCGTTCCAGCCGGCGAACGCCGTGCGTGTTCGTGCTGTGCGTCTTCGTGCCTGCTGCGCTAGCAGCCGGCAGCCTCGTCGTCCATCGCGGCGGTGTGCGCTGCGTGCGCGGTGCCCGCATCCTCGGGCAGCCCGATCTGGGCACCGACTCGGCGCAGGGTGCCGATCAGCTGCTCGCGCTCCTGGTCGCCGATCTCGGCGCAGAGCTTGCGCTCGAAGGCGAGCGCGAGCGAGAAGGCCTCGCCGAGCAGCTCCCGCCCCGTCTGGGTGAGGTAGAGCGCGCGGGCACGCCGGTCCTCTGGATTGGCCTGGCGTTCGAGCAGGCCCCGCGCCTCCAACGCGTCGACGAAGGCGACCATCCTGCTCGCCGGTATCAGCAGCCGGTCGCCCAGCGCCTGCTGGGACTGCCCCTCGTGGGCGCCGACGGCGCGCAGCAGCGCGAACTCGCGCGGCTCGAGCCGCAGCGGGGCGAGCGTCTCCCTGAACTGCCTGGCGACCGTGTACCCGAGGCTGGAGAGCATGAATCCGACGGAGTGGAAGGGCGCCACCTCGTGCGCCCGCGGCCCCGCAGGGGTCTCATCGGTCATCGAGTCGAGAATCTCCGAAGTTCACAACAAAATCATACCCTCCCGTAAAAGATTTCTGGTATAAACCTTTTCGTTCGGAATGATGGCTCCGGAATCGAGGAGGCAAAGATGGTCGCCGCACCGACAACTGATACCGGTCGCTCCTCCGCGTCGCCGGCGCGCTTGACGCCGATCCCAGGCGGGCCGATCGCGAGCCTCGCTCGCTTCGCGCTCGCTCATCGCAAGCTTGTCATCGGCCTCTGGGCCGTCGTCTTCCTGCTCGGAGCCTTCGGCGCGAGCAACGTCTCCAACCGTCTCAGCTACGACTTCTCGCTGCCGGGCCAGCCCGGCTACGAAACGGCGCTGAAGATCGCCCACACCTACGGCAATGGGGGCGAAAGCCCCTCCTCGGTCATCGTCGTGACGGTGCCTGAAGGGCGGAGCGTGCAGGGGCAGAGCAGCGAGATCGCTGCCGCGTTCGCCCACGCCCGCGCGGCCGTCCCGCGCGCGCGGATCGTCGACTTCGCCTCCACCCACGATCGCAGCATGATCACGAGCGACGGCCGCTCCACCTACGCGATCCTCTTCACCCCGCTCGAAAAGAGCTACGGCTCCCCGAAGGTTCCCGCCGCTGTAGGCAGGGCCGTCGCGTCCGCACTGCCGGCGGGCGCCCACGCGACGCTCACGGGGCTCGCTCAGCTGGCGAACGGCAGCTCGAGCAAAGGCCCGGGAGTGTTCGTCGAGACGCTGATCGGCGGCGCCGGCGCGCTCGCCGTGCTCGCCTTCGTCTTCGCCTCCCTGCTCGCGCTGCTGCCGCTGCTGATCGCCGCGGTGGCGATCCTCACCACCCTGCTCGTCGTGCTCGCGCTCACATACGTCGCGAACGTGTCCTTCATCGTCGAGTTCCTGGTCTCGCTCGTCGGCCTCGGCGTCGCGATCGACTACTCCCTGCTGATCGTCACCCGCTGGCGCGAGGAGCGCGACCATGGCAGGGAGAACGGCGAGGCGGTCATCGCCGCGATGGCGACGGCGGGCCGCGCCGTGCTGCTCTCAGGGCTCACCGTCGCGATCGGCCTCATCTCGCTGATCGTGCTGCCGGTGCCTTCTCTGCGGAGCGTCGGCTATGGCGGGATGCTGATCCCGCTCGTCTCCACATCTGTCGCGCTCACGCTGCTGCCGGCGCTGCTCGGCGGGATCGGTCCACGCATCGACTGGCCGAAGGTGCGCCACGAGTCGCAGGCGAGTCGCGGCTGGAGCGCGTGGGCGCGCGGGATCGTGCGCCACCGCGGGCTCGCCGCCGGGGTCGCGACGCTCGCGCTCGCGCTGCTCATCGTCCCTGTCTTCAGCCTCACGACGGGTCAGACGAGCGCGAGCGCGCTCGCGAAGAGCGGCAGCGCCCATGATGCGCTCGCGAGGCTCACCTCGGGCGGCGTCTCCTCCGGCGTGCTCACCCCGATCGAAGTCCTTGCCAGGGCGAGCGACGCGAACGCCGTGGCGCAGAGGCTCAGCGGCGCCCCGGGTATCGTCGACGTGCTGCGTCCAAGCGGGCCGGGCAGCGTGAGAGACGGCACGACAGTGCTGCTCGGCATCCCGAGGACGGAGACGGTGAACGCCAGCTCGCTGCAATCCGTGACCGCCGCGCGCACCGCTCTGAAGGGCGTGCCTGGAGCGATCGGCGTGGCCGGCGAGGGCGCGATCGAGCTCGACTACCAGAACGCCGTCTTCGGCAACTTCCCGCTCATGTTCGCGATCATCGCGCTGCTGACGATCGCGCTGCTGACGCGCGCCTTCCGCTCGATCGTGCTCGCCGTGAAGGCGGTGCTGCTCAACCTCGTCTCGATGGCGGCCGCCTTCGGCCTGATGACCTGGTTCTGGCAGCAAGGCCATGGCTCCAGCGCGATCTTCGGCATCCCCGCGACCGGCGCGATCACCTTCTGGATTCCGTTGATGGTCTTCGCCTTCCTGTTCGGCCTCTCGATGGACTACGAGGTGTTCATCCTTGCGCGAGTGCGAGAGGAGTACGAGCGCACCGGCTCCACGGACGCGGCGGTGGTCGAGGGTCTCGGACGCACAGGTCGGCTCGTCACCAGCGCAGCTCTCATCCTCTTCCTCGCGTTCGCGTCGCTGGCCTCCGCGCCGAACACGGAAATCAAGGTGCTCGCAACCGGTCTAGGCGCGGGCATTCTGCTCGACGCCACGATCGTCCGAGCGTTGCTGCTGCCCGCCCTGGTCTCGCTGCTCGGACGCTGGAACTGGTGGCTGC
>DAHVAB010000305.1 GCA_027314825.1 Solirubrobacterales bacterium | reverse complement strand
CGCTTGCGCCTCGGCGAGCCAGTCAGTCGAGAGGAAGGCCAGATCGATCGAGCCGTCGCCGAGGCCGCCCGCAGCGAACAACCGCGCATGCAGATCGTTCAGCTCCAGGGCCTCGATCTCGAGGCTGGGCGCCTCGCCGCGCGCGCGCGCGAAATCCGCGAACTGCCGGCGGATGGCGCTCTCGAACGGGTCAAACCGGCGGACCGCTATGCGGACTGCTCGCACCGCGCACCTCCTCTTCGGGCTTCAGCCCGGCGTGCACCGCGATCACGTCGGCGCAGGCCTTCAGCGCCGGAAGCATGCTCTCCAGACTCGGCCCGCTCTTTTCCTTCAGCGTGGCAATGGTCAGGGCCGCCTTGATGGAGGAGCCGGGCGAGCCGACCGGCACGCCCAGATCAAGCCCACCGACGAACCGCTCGCCCTCGGAGCGCTCGTAGCCGCGCGCGCGGATCGCCGCGAGGCGCTTCATGAACTGCGCGCGGGCGGCGGGCTTCTCGCGGCGCCATTCGAGCTCGTGGGTGAGCAGCTCCTCGCAGTCCTCCACATCCATGTTCGCGAGCAGCACGCGTCCCGAAGTGGTGTGCATGGGCGAGTGCTGCGAGCCGACTTCCACCGACAGGCGAAACGGCCTCGGGCTCTCTTCCTGGGCCAGCACCAGCACGCGCTCGCGGTGCAGCACGGACAGGTGGCACGACTCGCGCAGGTCCTCGGCGAGCCCGCGCATCAGCGGCTGTGCGGCCTTCAGGAGCACCTCGTAGGGCGAGTGAGTCCGCGACAGCTCGAACAGCTTCAGCGTCAGCGAATACGCGCCCGTATTGGGCTCGCGCCTGAGATAACCGCGGCTCTCCAGGCAGGCGAGCATACGAAAGATCTCCCCGGCCTGGCGGTTCAGGACGCGCGCCAGCTGCGCCTGGGTGAGCGGCACGGCCTGGTCGGACAGGTATTCCAGGACATCGAGGCCCTTCTCCAGCGCCGGCACGGAGTACTTGGAGCGACGCTCCTCGAGACTGAGCAGCTTATCATTCGTCATGTAACCTCCTTCAGCTCAGAGGACGGCTGGCTGGGATTGTGCCTGATGCGCATCCGGCGCGCCGGGCGGCGGGCCCGCGCTGCGGCGCGGCGCACGCCGACGCCCCCCCACCGTGTAGATGGCGGCGGCCGCGATCAGCACGCTCCCTTCGATCAGGCCCTGATAGTTCGCGCCGAGGTTCAGCACATTGAAGCCGTTGGTCAGGGTGTACAGCACGAGCGCTCCGGCGACGGTCTTGAGCACACTGCCGGCGCCGCCGAAGAGCGATGTGCCGCCGAGGATCGCCGCCGCGATCACCGTCAGCTCCTCGCCCTGCAGGGCCGTCGGGTTCATGGCGCCGAACCGCGAGGCGTACAGGACGCCGGCGAAACCCGCCGCGAGGCCCGAAAGGACTAACGCGCCGAGCTTGTAGCCGCGCACGTTGATGCCCGCGAGCCGCGCCGCCTCCGGGCTTCCGCCCGCGGCATAGAGGCGCCGCCCCGCTGTGGTGAAGCGCAGCATCATCCCGGCGAGCAGCGTGAAGCCCGCCATGTACAGAATCGGCAGCGGCAGACCCGCGGCGCGCCCGCTCTCGAAGCTCGTCATGGCCGCGAGCGCCGCGGGCGTGCCGACCATGAGCGAGCGGCCGTCGGTGAGCACCAGCACCAGACCCCGGATCGCGGTGAGCGTGCCCAGCGTGACGATGAAGGCGTTGATGCCGACGAGCTCGACCATCACCCCGTTGAGCACTCCCACCGCCCCGGCGGTGGCGAGCGAGACGGCCATCGCGGCCCAGAAGCCGACGTGATCGATCACCAGGATGTTGACGGCCGCGGCCAGCGCGGCGACCGAGGCCACCGAGAGGTCGAAGTTGCCCGTGATCAGCACCACGGTCATGGCCACACCCATGATGGCGACCGGCGCGGTCTGATAGAGGATGTTGGTGAGGTTGACGGGGCTGAGATAGCTCGGCCGGCCGAGCACGGCGCTGATCGCGGTCAGCGCGGCCACCAGCAGCGCCAGCGCGTAGTAGACGCCTGCCTCGCGCAGGCCCAGCATGCGTCGCATCGATCCCCCCGAACCCGTCACTGTAATGTTTCCGGCCGGCGCAGCCCGGCAGCGGCGCCGCGGGCGGCTCCGGCGGCGAGCCGTATCAGCTCTGCCTCGTCGGTTTGCGCGGCGAGGCGTTCCGCCACGATCGCTCCCTCGCGCATCACGAGGATGCGGTCGGCCTCCTCGAGCAGCAGTTTCAGCTCCGAGTCGACCAGGATGACCGCCACCCCGGAGGCGGCGAGCGCCCGGACCTGATCGAGGATCTCCGCCTTGGCGCCGACGTCGATCCCCGCGGTCGGCTCATCGAGCAGCAGCAGCCGCGTCGGTCCGCACAGCCAGCGGGCGATGCTCACCTTCTGGGCGTTGCCGCCGGAGAGGTCCCCGACCGCCGCATCGAGGTCGCGCGCCTTGATCAGCAGGCGCCCGACGGCCGCGGCCGCGACCTCGCGCTCGAGCCGCGCCTGCGGGAACACGCCCCAGCGCGAAAAGCGCGCCAGATGCGCGAGCGTCATGTTCTGCCACAGCGGCAGGCCGGGCACCAGCGCCTGCGCGGCCCGATCCTCGGGCACCAAGGCGATCCCGGCGCGCACCGAGGCAACCGGGGAGCGCGGCAGGGTCCGACCGAGCAGGCGCACCGCGCCGCGGGCGTCGCGGTCGGCGCCGAAGATCGCATGGAGCAGCTCGCTGCGCCCCGAGCCGAGAAACCCCGCGATCCCGAGCACCTCGCCGGCGCGCACGCTGAAGGTGCACGGCGCCAGATGTCCGGGCGAGCGCAGCCCGTCGATCTCGGCAACGACCTCGGCGCCGGCAGGCGCGACCTCTCTGGCAGTCCGCTGTATCGCGCGCCCGGCGATCGCGGCCGCGATGGCA
>DAHVAB010000304.1 GCA_027314825.1 Solirubrobacterales bacterium | reverse complement strand
GTGAACGCGAGCGGCCTGCAGGCGGCGACCAGGCTGCCGGGCTTTCCCACGAGCTCCTATACGACGTTCGCGATCGCGGTCGCCTTCATCCAGGGCGGCATGTTCTCGATGATCAACACCGGCACCAACCTCGCCGAGGACATCGAGAGCGGCTTCTTCAACCGGCTCTCGCTCACCCCCATGCGCCGCACCGCCCTGATCGCCGGCCTGCTGGTCGGAGTGGCCGTGCTCGGCGCGCTGCAGGCGCTCGTCTACATCGCGATGGGCCTGATCGCGGGCGCGCACCTGCAGGCGGGCGTGGGAGGCGGCGCGGTCGTGGTGCTGCTCGGCGCGATCACCGCGATCGGCTTCGGCGCGATCGGGTGCGTGGCGGCGCTCCGGACCGGCTCCGGCGAGTCGGTGCAGGGACTGTTCCCGCTGCTCTTCGTCTTCATCTTCCTCTCCTCCTCCAACCTGCCGCTGAACCTGCTGAAGACCGGCTGGTTTCACGCGGTCGCCACCGCGAACCCGATCTCCTACCTGATAGACGGCTTCCGCAGCCTCTACATCTACGGCTGGCAGGCCTCCGCCCTCGCGGAGGGTTTCGCCGTTGCGATCGGCCTGACCCTGGTCGGCCTTCTCGGCGTCGCCTGGGCTCTGCGGGGAAGGCTGCAGCGAACATGAGCGCTCACGCGGCAGCGGGGGCGACGGCGGGCCCGGCCCGCGGCGGCACCTGGCGGGTCGCGTATGCGATCGCGTGGCGAAGCCTTCACACATATGTGCGAAGGCCCGACCTGTTCGTGCCATCGCTCGTGTTTCCGCTGGTGTTCCTGGCCGCCTTCGCCGGCGGGCTCTCCGCGCTCGGCTCGGTGCCCGGATTCACCTTTCCGGCCGGGTACACCGCCTTCCAGTTCGTCTTCGTGCTCTGCCAGTCGGCGATGTTCGCGGGCCTTTTCACCGGCTTCAGCCTCGCCTTCGACTTCGAGAGCGGCTTCGCCCGCAGGCTGATGCTGGGCGCCGAGAACCGGCGCGGGATCGCGCTCGGGTACGCCCTGGTCGCGCTCACCCGCGCGGTGATAACGCTCACCGTGGTGAGCGGCGTGGCCCTGGCGACCGGGATGAGGATCACCGGCGACGGGGTGGAGGTCTTCGGGCTCTACGGCCTGGCCGCCCTGCTCGTGCTCGTCGGCTACCTGTGGGCGGCGGGGATCGCGTTCCGCTTCCGCACGATCCAGGCCGGCCCGCTGATGCAGACCCCCGTATTCCTGCTGCTCTTTCTCGCCCCGGTCTATGTCCCGCTCTCGCTGCTGCGCGGCTGGATCCACGCGGTCGCGAGCGTCAACCCGGCCACCGCGTTCCTGGAGGCCGGGCGGGGCCTCATCTCCGGGGTGGGCAACCATACCGGCCTGGCCTTCCTCGCCGCGATCGTCCTGATCGCGCTGTTCGTGGTCTGGACGCTCACCGGCCTGCGCCGGGCGGAGAGGCCCACGTAAGGGGAGCCCCATGAGCGAGCCGCTCACGATCGTCGTCATGGAAGGAGACCAGACCGGGCAGGAGCTGCTCGAGCTGGCGCTCGGAGTGCTCGACCCCGAGGTGCTCGGTCTCCAGATCGGCCTCGAGCGCTTCGACCTGTCTCTCGCAAACCGGCGTGCCACGGAGAATCAGGTCGTCGCTCGGGCCGCGAGCGCGGCCTCAGAATCGGGGTTCGCACTGAAGGCGGCGACGATCACCCCCGAGGGGGCGGGCGACGTCGGCTCGCCGAACCGGCTGCTGCGCGAGGGGGTGGCCGGGACGGTCATCATCCGCACCGGGCGACGGCTTCCGGGGGTGACGCCGGTCGGAGGGGTGCACTTCCCGATCTCCGTGGTGCGGATGGCGGTCGGAGACGCCTATGGTGCCTCAGAATGGAGGGAGGGCGCCGCCGGGCAGGCGGGGGAGGCCGCGCTTCGCACCGAGCGGATCACCCGCGAGGTGTGCCGGGGCGTGGCCGAGCACAGCTTCCGGGCGGCGGCCGCGATGGCCGCGCGCGTGTATGGAGGGCCGAAGTGGACGGTCTCGCCGACCTATGAGGGAATGCTCAAGGAGGAGCTCGACGCCGCCGCGGCACGGCATGCCGACGTGCCATATGAGCCGGTCCTGATCGACGCCGCCTACGCCGGGCTGATCGGCGCCGCCGCCGAGGCACCGCTCGTGATTCCAGCGCTCAACCGTGACGGCGACTGCCTCTCCGACCTGGTGATGGCGCTCTTCGGCTCGATCGCGGGCGCCGAGTCGGTGCTGCTCTGCCTCGACTCCGACTACGAGACACAGACGGTGATGGCCGAGGCCCCGCACGGCACCGCGCCGGCCCTTCAGGGCAAGAACCTCGCAAACCCGCTGGCGATGATCCTCGCCTGCGCAGCGCTCCTGCACCACGCCTCCACCCCGCAGGAGCCGCAGCGCGCCCGCGCCTCACGTGCGATCTACGAGGCGGCGATGGAGGTGACAGGCGCGGGGATCTGCACCCCGGACCTCGGCGGGCACGCGAGCAGCAGCGAGGTGGCCGATGCGATCGTCGCGGCCGTCCGCTCGCGCCTTGTGGGGTAGGAGTAGCGCGCGTTCGCGCGCGCGGGTCGCGTGGTGCGGGGAGATGCGGACGGCGTATTAGACGTCGTTAAGCAAAGATCTGTATGAATCGCGTATGACACCCGAGGACTCCACAGGCCAGCACCCCGAGAATCCCACCCGCAAGCAGCGCCGCGAGCAGGCGCGCGATCAGCGCAGGGCCGCCGAAGCGGCGCAGGCCGCCGCGGAGGGGCGGCGCCGGCGCCTGATCCAGCTCGGAGGGGTCGGCGTCGCGGTGATCGTGATCGTCGCGGTGATCGTCGCCGTAGCTGTCGAACCACTGCCGCACATCGCGCATGGCGCTCTCCCGGGGTCTGGCCGCCGCGGCCGATAGTACGGGAAGCGCGGCCGCCCGGC
>DAHVAB010000303.1 GCA_027314825.1 Solirubrobacterales bacterium | reverse complement strand
GCGGCGGCGAGGTACCGCCCACGCCTGCTCGCAAACAGTCCATACTTCATCACCATGTGTATGTGCAGTTGGATATGTGCCGCTCCGCGGCCGCGAGGTGCGTGGGGCCACCTCCGCGCATCGCAGCGCTCGCCACGGCGTGCACGCGGCCTAGGATGTAGCAACGATGGCCGCCATCTGCGCCGAGAATCGTCGATCCGTCCTTGGCGGGACGCATCGGCCGGATGTCGCCCGACGGCCGGCTATGGGCAGGCAGGAGACGATGAGCGACGGGACGGTAGGATGAGCGGCGGCCGCCTGCGCCGCGTCGATGAGGCGCTGCGTCAAGTGATAGGCGACGCGCTCGCCTCAGAGCTGAAGGACCCTCGTGTGGGATTCGTGACCGTCACAGACGTCAAGGCAAGCCCCGATCTCAGCCACGCCGAGGTGCATGTGAGCGTGCTCGGCGACCAGTCCGTGCGGGAGGCATCGCTGGCCGGGTTGCAGAGCGCCCACGGGTACCTGCAACGCCGTGTCGCCTCCCAGCTGCGCCTGAAGCGAACGCCCACCATCAGCTTCCGCTACGACGAGACCACCGACCGGGCGCTGCGCATCGAACGTCTTCTGGAGGGCGGGCCGGCCGCCGGGAGTGCGCCCGTCGATGACGAGCGCGCCGAGGCGCGCGCGAATGCGCCTCGAGGTGAGCGCAGGTGAGCAGCAGCGCCGCAGAGGTCGTGCTCGCTCGCGAGGCCGTGCTGGAGCGGCTCCTGGCCGACTCCCGCTTCGTGCTGGCCACGCATGAGAGCCCTGACGGGGACGCGCTCGGGTCGCTGGTGGCCATGCACGGCCTGCTGGTCGCCCTGGGCAGGGACGCGGAGATGTTCCTCGCCCCGAGCGATCTGCCGCTGCCGCAGGAGTACCGGTTCTTCAAGCTGGAGCACACGATCCAGGCGCCGCCGGAGGACATCGACCGTCGCACGGTGATCTTCCTCGACTGCGGCAACATCGACCGCAACTCGGCTGCGGTGCTGCGCGCCGGCGCGCACCTGATCAACATCGACCACCACCATGACAACACCCGGTTCGGGAGCCTCAACTACGTGGCGCCCGAAGCCTCCTGCACCGCGGAGATGGTGTGGGACCTGATGCACGGGCTGGGCGTGGCGCCGACCGGCAGGGTCGCCGAGGCGCTCTATATAGGCCTCGTCACGGACACCGGCCGGTTCATGTACGAGAACACGGGGCCGCGCGCCCATGAGATGGCGGCCGAGCTGATCGCCGCCGGGGTGGATGTGCAGGAGATCTACCGGCGCCTCTACGAGGAGGTGCCGGTCTCCAAGCTGAGGCTGCTCGCACGCGCTCTCTCCGGCATCCAGAGCTACGACTCCGGCGAGCTCACACTCGCGACGCTCAGCCGAGAGGACTTCGCGGCCGCCGAGGCCGACGATGGCCACTATGAGGGGATCGTCGACCATCTGCGCTCGGTTCGCCACACCAAGGTGGCGGCGCTCGTCCGCGACGTCGTCGGCGGACAGACGCCGTCGCGACGCAAGGTCTCGCTGCGGGCGACCGGCGAGGAGATCGACGTCTCCGCGATCGCCCGGACCCAGGGGGGAGGCGGCCACCGCCGTGCGGCCGGTTTCACGACGGAGCTCGGCCTGCAGGAGATCGTCGCGTTGCTGCGCAGGGAGATCGCCGCACAGCGGCAGGCGACCGAGCGCGACGCGACGCCGGTCGCCTGAGCGCCGCGCCATGCCGAGTCAGGACGGCGGCGGACCGCCACGGTCGGGCACGGCCCTGGAGGGGCTGCTGCTCATCGACAAGCCGGCCGGCATGACCTCTCACGACGTCGTCGCCGCGATCAGAGGCCGCCTGGGCGGCGTGAAGACCGGTCACGCCGGCACGCTCGACCCGTTCGCGACCGGCCTGCTGCTGGTGATGACGGGAGCGGCGACGAGACTGCAGAGCCGGCTGATGGAGATGCCGAAGAGCTATGAGGTGACCGCCAGGCTGGGAGCGCGTTCCAGCACCGGCGACCCGGAAGGCACGATCGAGGTCACCGGCCGCCACCCGCCGGATCCGCCGCCGCTTCCCACCGGCGAGATCCGCCAGAGGCCGCCGATCTACTCTGCGGTGAAGATCGGCGGCGAGCGAGCCTACAGGCGCGCGCGGCGCGGGGAGCGCTTCGAGATGCCCGAGCGGATCGTGACGGTGCACAGCTTCGAGCAGCTCGGCCGCGACGGCGATGAGGCGAGATTCGCGATCCGCTGCTCGTCGGGCACATACGTCCGCTCTCTGATCGCCGACCTCGGCGACGCGTACTGCCTCACGCTGCGACGCACCGCGATCGGACCGTTCTCGGTGCTCGACGCTCACCCTGCTCCCCAGCGCGGGCAGCCCTGGACGGCGCCCGCTCCGCTGGCCGTCGAGCAGATGCGGGAGATGCTCAAATAGTGTTGCGGACGTGAAGATCCTCACCCTCTCGGAGGTGGAGCCCGGCCAGCGCCGCGTGGCGGTGGGGATGTTCGACGGCGTGCACCTCGGTCATCGGGAGGTGATCGCGGGATGCGACAGCGTGCTCACCTTCGACCCGCACCCTGCCGCGATCGTCGCGCCCGCACATGCGCCGCGGCTGCTCACGGATCTGCCGCGCAAGGCGGAGCTGATCGCCGCGCTCGGCGTGCGGGAGCTGATCGTGATCCGGTTCGATCGGGGCTTCGCCGCCAAGCCGCCAGGCGCGTTCGTCGACGACGTGCTGTTGGAGAAGCTCGGCGCGACTCACGTCTCCGTCGGGGAGAACTTCCGGTTCGGGCATCGCGCGCAGGGAGATCCCGCGCTTCTGCAGGCCGATTCCCGTTTCAGCACGACCGTCCACGCGCTGTGCGAGCTCGACGGCGAGATCGTCTCCTCAAGCCAGATCCGCGGCCTGGTCGCCGCCGGGGAGATGAAGCACGCCGCCCGTCTCCTGGGCAGCCCATTCCAGCTCTCCGGGGAGG
>DAHVAB010000302.1 GCA_027314825.1 Solirubrobacterales bacterium | reverse complement strand
GCTGCAGAGGCGCCTGCTCGCCGCCCATCCGAAGTTCACGATGATGGTGGAGCACGATCAGGGGCTGCCGCTGATCGGCACGCTCGGGCTGCAGGATGCAGCGTGGGTGGCCGACCCGAGCCTCGACCTGGACAGGCACGTCCACCACATCGCGCTGCCGCGGCCGGCCGACGACTCGGAGCTGCGCAGGCTCGTCAGCGACCTGGCCTCCACGCCGCTGGCGATGGACATGCCGCCCTGGCAGATCCATCTGATCGAGCGCGGCGGCCTTGACACGGCGCTCCTCGTGCGGATGCACCATTGCATCGCCGACGGGATCGCGCTGGCGCGGGTGCTGCTCTCGCTGACCGACGCCCGGCCGGACGGGGAGGAGCCTCCGGAGCCGGAGCCGGAGCCGGCCGCGGATGGGCTCGGCCTGGACGCTCTGTTGCATCCGCGGCAGCTGGTCCGGCTGGCGATCGACGGCGCGCGCGACGTGGAGGTGCTGGCGCGGCTGACGCTCGCGAGGCCCGATCCTCACGACGGGCTGAAGGGCGAGCTCAGCGGGCTGCGCCGGGTCGGATGGTGCGATCCGATCGACCTTCGGGCGATCAAGGATCTCGCCCACCGCCACGGAGCGACCGTGAACGACGTGCTGCTGGCCGCGGTGGCCGGCGCCCTGCGCACCCATCTGAAGCGAGTTGGCGAGCGCGCCCCGCGGATGCGGGCGATCGTGCCGTTCAATTTGAGGGCCCCCGGCGAGGCGCCCTCAGAGGAGCTCGGCAACCGCTTCGGCCTCGTCTTCCTCGAGCTCCCGGTCGCCGAGCGGGGGCGCCGCGAGCGGCTGCGCAAGGTCAAAGCGGGCATGGATGAGATCAAGCGCTCCCCGGAAGGCCCGGTCAGCTACGCGGTGCTGCAGGCGATGGGCGCGATGCCGCAGCGGCTGCAGGGCGAGGTCGTCTCGCTGTTCACCTCGAAGGGCAGCGCCGTCGTCACCAACGTGCCCGGCCCGCGCAGGGCGCGGCTGCTCGCCGGGGCACGCGTGGCGAGCCTGCAGATATGGGCGCCCGCCTCCGGCAGCGTGGGGCTCAGCATCAGCATCATCAGCTACGCCGGGAGCGTCACCGTCGGCCTGATGACCGATCCGGCCATCGTGTCCGACCCGCAGCGGATCGCGGATGACGTGGCTGCCGAGGTGGCGGCGATGCAGCGGCTGCGCCCCGCCGCGGACGCGTGGAGAGCGGCATGAGGCGCGCGGCGGCGGACGGAGCGCTCGCGCAGGGGCGCAGGAGCGCCTGGCCGGCGGCGGACGGGAGGCGCGGGTGAGGCCGCGGGTGGCGATATTCGCGCCGCACCCGCTGCTGACGGTGACCGTCGAGGCGGAGGGGCCTGAGCGGCAGAGCATCCACTTCCATCCCGGCGGCCAGGGCGTGTGGGTGGCGCGGATGGTCGCGAGCCTCGGCGCCTCCCCGGTGATCTGCGGCTTCCTCGGCGGTGAGGCAGGGACGCTGCTGCGCCCGCTGCTGGCGGCGATCGCCGGCGATGAGGAGCTGCGGCTCGTTGAGACCTCGACGGCCAGCGGCTGCTATGTGACCGATCGCCGCTCCGGCGAGCGGGAGCTGGTCGCCATGAGCGTGAGCGACCCGCCCTCCCGGCACGAGCTCGACGAGCTGTTCTCGCTGACCTGCGCGGAGGCGATCGACTGCGGCTGGCTGGTGGTCACCAACCCGATGCCGGGCGCCTCGCTGCCGCTGCCGGTCTACGGGGATCTGATCGCCGACGTGAAGGGCAACGGCTGCCGGGTGGTTGCCGACCTCTCCTCGCCGCGGCTGGACAGTGCGCTGGCCGGGGGGCCGGACGTGGCGAAGGTCAACGACTGGGAGCTGGCCGGCTTCATCCGCGGCCCGGTCGACACCGATGCGCGACTGATCGCCGCCGCGGAGCGGATCCGGGAGGGCGGCGCCCACACGGTGATCGTCACCCGGGGGGAGCAGCCGGCGCTCGTCCTGCACGAGGAGTCCGCCTGGCGGCTGACCTCGCCGCGCTTCGAGCATGGGTTCCGGGAGGGCTGCGGCGACTCGATGATGGGGGCGCTGGCCGCAGCGCTGGCCGCCGGCGAGAGCTTCGAGCGGGCGCTGCAGCTCGGCGCCGGCGCCGGGGCCGGAAACTTCCTGCGTCAGGGTCTCGGAGGAGCTTCGCGGGAGGTGGTGGAGCGGCTCGCCGAGTCGGTCACGATCGAGCCCTGGCCGTTGCCCCGCTCACGGGCGGCGTAGGGGGCGGCGTAGGGGGACGCAGGCCGCGCAGCACCGCCCACGGGGCGTCGTGGACGATCCATGCGGCGGCCCGCTCGCCGAGCAGGCCGCCGAGGCGGCGGGCGGCGGCGCCCACGCGGACCGGGCGCCCGCCATGAGATGAGTGGGCGTCGCTGCCGAGCAGGTGGATGAGCCCCTCCCGCGCCAGCTGCATCGTCGGTGAGCCGTCCGGCGCCTGCGCCACGAACTCCGCCGTCCATTGGATCAGGCAGCCGGCCGCCGCCAGCCGCCTCAGGCGCTCGGCGAAGTCTGCGTCCGCATGGCGCTCCGGGTGGGCGATCACGGTCGCGATGCCCTCCTCCGCGAGGCGCCCCACGAGCAGCTCCAGGGTGTCTGAGAGCGGGCCGGGACGCGGCTCGATGAGCACCCAGCCGCCGGCGCCGAGAGCGAGGCGGCGCAGGGTGCGCGAGTCGAGATCCTCGGCGGCCCGCTCGGCGACCTCGGCTCCCGCCAGGATGTGAACCGGGATCGCGGCGGCCGCGAGCTCGGCCTGCAGGGCGCCGATCCGCGCCGGCAGCTCGTCGATGCGCACATCATGGTCGTCGCGGATGTGCGGGGTCGCGCAGATCGCGGCGATCCCGTCGAGGTGGGCCTGACGCGCCATCGCCAGGCTGTCGTCCATGTCCAGGGCGCCATCGTCGAGCGCCGGCAGGATATGGCAGTGCAGGTCGACCAGCCGGCCGGCCG
>DAHVAB010000301.1 GCA_027314825.1 Solirubrobacterales bacterium | reverse complement strand
AGGGCTGGTCGCGGAGATGCACCGCAACGGCGTCTTGCTGCGCTGGACGCCCGCGCCGCCCCACGCGGCGCCGGCCGCCGTGCGCTTCGTGCGCAAGCTGGTTGCACCGCCGGCAAACCAGGCGGCAGCTTCCCGGTTCAGATCGAGCAGGCGAGCTTCCCCTCCAAGCAGGCGGTCTCACACGGCACGACGCTGCGAATCGCGGTCCGCAATCGCGGCACGAGGTCCCTGCCGGACGTGGCCGTCACCGTCGACGCGCTCTCCTACCGTGCCACCCACCCCGCGGACCTCGCCGACCCCGAACGGCCGACGTGGATCGTCGACACCGGTCCCGGGCCGGTCGCGCACCCGCCGGTGGAAACGGCTGAAGTCTCGCCCCCCGGCGGCGGCCAGACCGCATTCGTGCACACCTGGGCGCTCGGCCGGCTGGCCCCCGGCGCGACCAAGCTCTTCCGCTGGAAGCTCACGCCCGTGCGCTCCGGCGTGCACACGGTCCACTACATCGTGGCCGCAGGCCTGAACGGCAAAGCGAAGGCGGTGCTCGCCTCGGGCGGCGGCGCCGCGGCCGGCAGCCTCACGGCACACGTCGCCGGCAGGCCGAGCGTCACGCATGTCGACCCGTCCACGGGTGCGGTCGTGCCCGGCCCGGCCCCGCAGGCGAGCGGACCGGTCGGGGCGGTGCCCTGAGCCCGCCCGCCTGGACCATTGTCCAAAGCAGACCGTCCCCGGTTTCGCCACCGGTGCGACCAAAGCGGCGACGGTTGCCACTACGATGCACCTTGGCTCGCCTGTAGGCGCGCCCGGGGGCGAGCGCACGAGTGAGCGCCCCGAGCCTTTGACCAGGAGGAAGCAAAGCCGCCGATGCCCAGGACCCGCCAGCAAAACGTCACAGCCGCACAGTGGAGCGCGAACGGAAGCGCGCTCGGATCGACCGATCTGACCCAGCCGGCCAACCAGGTCTTCGCCGCCAACGTCTTCTCGCCCGCGGTGCAGCGCCGCCGGCTGCCCAAGCACGTCTACAAGGCGCTGCAGAAGACCCTGGAGCGCGGCGAGGCGCTCGACACCTCGCTGGCCGACGCGGTCGCCCAGGCGATGAAGGACTGGGCGATGGAGCGCGGCGCCACCCATTACACGCACTGGTTCCAGCCGCTGACCGGATCGACCGCCGAGAAGCACGACTCCTTCTACGGCCCGGTCGGCGACGGCACCGCGATCGCGGAGTTCTCCGGCAAGGAGCTGATCCAGGGCGAGCCGGACGCCTCCTCGTTTCCCACCGGCGGGATCCGGGCGACCTTCGAGGCGCGCGGGTACACAGCCTGGGACCCGACCTCCCCCGCATTCATCCTGGAGAACCCGAACGGGGCGCTGCTCTGCATACCCACCGCCTTCACGTCCTGGACCGGCGAGGCGCTCGACCACAAGATCCCGCTGCTGCGGTCGATGGACGCGCTCTCCGGCGCCGCGCTGAAGGCGCTCGCGCTGCTCGGCGAGCACGATGCGCGGCGGGTGTTCACGACGGTCGGCCCCGAGCAGGAGTACTTCCTGATCGACGAGCAGTACTACTTCGAGCGGCCCGACCTGGTGATCACCGGCCGCACGCTCTTCGGCGCCAAACCGCCGAAGGGCCACGAGCTCGACGACCACTACTTCGGCTCGATACCGGAGCGGATCCTGGCCTGCATGCTGGAGACCGAGCTCGAGCTCGCCAAGCTGGGCGTGCCCGTGAAGACCCGCCACAACGAGGTGGCGCCCAACCAGTTCGAGATCGCTCCGATCTTCGAGAACTCCAACGTCGGCTCCGACCATCAGCAGCTGACCATGCAGGTGATGCAGAACGTCGCCCGCAAATACGGGCTGGTCTGCCTGCTGCACGAGAAGCCGTTCGCCGGGGTCAACGGGTCGGGCAAGCACAACAACTGGTCGATGGGCACCGACACGGGCGACAACCTGCTGGAGCCCGGCGACACCCCGCACGAGAACCTGCAGTTCCTGTTCTTCTGCACGGCGGTGATCCAGGCGGTCAACGCCCACCAGGAGCTGCTGCGCGCGTCGATCGCAAGCCCCGGCCAGGACCATCGCCTCGGCGCCAACGAGGCGCCGCCGGCGATCATCTCCATCTTCCTCGGCACCGAGCTGGAAGGCGTCTTCACCGCGATCGAGACGGGCAAGGCCAGGGAGTCCAAGCCCGGCTCCTTCCTCGGTCTCGGCACGCCGGTGCTGCCGCCGCTGCCGATGCACGGCGGGGATCGCAACCGGACGAGCCCGTTCGCCTTCACCGGCAACAAGTTCGAGTTCAGGGCGCTCGGCTCCAGCATGTCGCTGGCGCTGCCGAACACGGTGCTGAACACGATCGTCGCGGAGGCGATCGACGAGCTCTCGGAGAAGCTGCAGGGCGCGATGAAAGGCTCGACCGGCCTGGAGAAGGCGCTCACGAAGGTCGTCAAGGAGAGCTGGACCGCCAACAAGCGGATCGTCTTCGGCGGCGACAACTACTCCGAGGCCTGGCACGAGGAGGCGGACAGGCGCGGCCTTGCGAACCTGCGCAGCACCCCCGACGCGCTGCCCTGGCTGGTGGACAAGACGACGGTCGCGCTGTTTCGCAAGTACAAGGTCCTCTCCAAGCGCGAGCTGGAGTCCCGCCACGAGGTGTTCACCGAGCAGTACGCGGTGAAGATCAACATCGAGGCGGAGACCGCGGCGACGCTTGCGCGCACGCAGATCCTGCCGGCCGCGGTCAGGCACCTGAACGAGCTGAAGGCCTCGGGCCTCGCGGAGCTCGTCGAGGAGGTCGAGCCGGTGGTCAGGGAGCTGCACTTCGCGTTGCGCGCCCTGGAGGACGCCAACCTGAAGGACAACCAGCCGGACTCCTCGCCGACCAAGTGGGCCGCCTACATGCACGACCGCGTGATCCCGGCGATGGACGACGTGCGCGAGGTCGCCGATCGCATGGAGAAGCTCGTCGCCGACGACCTGTGGCCGCTTCCGAAGTACTCGGAGATGCTCTTCATCAAGTGATCGGCGCG
>DAHVAB010000300.1 GCA_027314825.1 Solirubrobacterales bacterium | reverse complement strand
CGTCGGCCGGGGCGCGTGCCGGGGCGTCGGCGGGGACGCCCGCGGAAGAGCCGGCAGCCCGGTGTCCCGCCTCCGCGGTGCGAAGCTCAGCGGACATCGCGTGCCGTCAGATCGTCGAGGGTGTCGCGCCTGACCACCAGGCGCGCGTCCCCGTCCCGGCAGAACACGACGGGCGCGCGCAGCACGCCGTTGTAGTTATTGGCCATCGCGTAGCCGTAGGCGCCGGTCGCCGGGGTGAGGACGATGTCGCCCTCGCGGGGATCGTCGAGCAGCGCCTGCGCCACGATCACATCGCCGGACTCGCAGTGCTTGCCGGCCAGCACGCACTCGGTCTCGCCGCCGGGCCGGTCGGCGATGTGCGCTTCGTAGCGGGCGCCGTAGAGCATCGGGCGCAGGTTGTCGGACATCCCGCCGTCGACGGCGACCCACGTGGAGACGTTGCGCTTCACGCTCTCCACCGTATACAGGGTGACGCACCCGTTCGCGGTCAGCGAGCGGCCCGGCTCGATCATCAGCCGCCGTGGCGGCGCGCCCGTCGCGCCGCCGCCGGCGGAGCCGTCTTCTGAGAGCGGGAGCCTGCCGGCTCCCGCTTGCGCGGGGTCGCGGACGGCATCGAGAAGCGCGCGGACGTAATCCTCGATCGGAGGTGGCGCCGGCTGGGCCTCCAGATAGCGCACGCCGAGGCCGCCGCCGAGATCCCAGATCGCGCACTCCCCGATCGTCGGCGCGAGCCGTGCGACCTCGGCGACGGCGCGCTCGAACGGGGCCAGCTCGGTCAGCTGGGAGCCGATGTGGACGTGAATGCCCTGGAGGCTGAGGCCCTGCACCCGCTCGATGCGCCGGACCGCCTCCGGAACGTCGGCGACCGAGAAGCCGAACTTGGAGTTGGCCTGGCCGGTGGAGATCTTCTCGTGTGTCTGCCCCCGCACGTCCGGCGTGACACGCAGCAGGACCTCCTGTGGGCGGGCGGCCGCGCCGGCCGGCGCCTCGGGCGGCCTCTGCCCCAGCGTGGCCCCCGGACCCGGCGCGTCGAGCGGCCCATACCCGGCCTCTATCAACCGCCGCAGCCGCTCGATCTCGTCGAAGTTGTCGATCACGATCAGGCCGACCCGCTCGCGCAGCGCCATCTGGAGCTCCGCGACGGACTTCGCGTTGCCGTGCATCACGATCCGCTCCGGCTCGAAGCCGGCGGCCAGCGCGAGGTGCAGCTCGCCGGCGGAGGCCACGTCGCAGTGCAGGCCCTCCTCGGCGAACAGCGCCATGACGGCGGTGCAGGGGAAGGCCTTGGAGGCGAAGAGCACCTGCAGGTCGGGCCGGCCCGCGTCGGCTCCGGCCTGCCTGAACGCGCGCGCGCGGGCGCGCAGATCGTCCTCGGCGACGATATAGGCGGGAGTGCCGAACTCGCGGGCCAGCTCGATCGTGTCGCAGCCGCCCACCTCGAGGCGGCCGAGCTCGTTGAGCCGGCTGCCCAGAGGAAGTACGTCTGAGATCGTGCTGCCTATCGCCATGATCGTGCTCCGATTATCGCCTGCGCCATGCGCGCCGGTCGGCACGCCGGCCCGGGGCTCTCGCGCGCCGCGGGATGCGGCGAGGTTCCCCCGCGCGTTCTGCCACAATCATCGCATGGCAAGCGCCCGCTCCAAGTTCGGCAAGGACACCGCACTGCAGGTGCGGATGATGTTCACGATGTTCCTGCTGGGTCTCGTCTACGTCGTGCTGATCGGCGCGCTGATCGCCGCCGGCAGCGGGGCGGCCACGATCGCGGTGATCGCGGGCGTGCTGCTGCTGGTTCAGCTCTTCGCCTCCGACAAGATCGCGCTGGCCGCCCTGGGCGCCAAGGAGGTCTCACCCGAGGAAGCTCCGGAGCTGCACGGGATCATCGAGCGGCTCTGCGTGCAGGCCGACCTGCCGAAGCCGCGCGTATGCGTGATGAACACGCGGATGCCGAACGCGTTCGCGATGGGCCGCTCCCAGAAGTCGGCGACCGTATGCGCCACGACCGGTCTGATGGGCATGCTCGATACGCATGAGCTCGAAGGCGTGATGGCGCACGAGCTGACCCACGTGATCAACCGCGACGTGATGGTGATGACGCTTGCAAGCTTCTTCGCAACGCTCGCCGCGATGATCCTCCAGTTCGCCTTCTTCTTCGGCGGCGGCTTCGGCGGCGGCTACGGGCGCAACCGCGAACAGGAGGCGGGGATCATGATGATCATGCTCGTCTCGATCCTCGTCTACGCCGTCTCCTTCCTGCTGCTGCAGGCGCTCTCGCGCTACCGGGAGTTCGCGGCCGACCGCGGCTCCGCAGTGCTTACCGGGCGCCCCTCGGCGCTCGCCTCCGCACTGATGAAGATCAGCGGCACGATGGAAAGGATCCCCAGCCAGGACATGCGCCGGGCGGAAGGGATGAGCGCCTTCTTCATCGTCCCCGCCAGGACGAAGAAGTCGCTGATGAACCTCTTCTCCGATCACCCGTCTCTGGAGAAGCGACTGGCGGCGCTCAGCCGGCTGGAGTCACAGCTGCAGGGCACGGGCTCCCAGTCGTGAGCGGTGCCGCCCGGCGGGACGGCGCCCGCGAGCCGGCCGCGCTGCGACGGCGCCCGCGGGAGCGCTCCAGATGAGCCTGCGCGACATCCTCACCGGCCGCCATCAGGTCAAGGGCCCAGCGCCCGATCGCCTCTTCGCGATCTCGACCGCTTACATAACGCTTCAGGCCGAGCATGGGATCGAGCCGGTCGGCAACGCCGCGATCGTCTTCCAGGCGCTTGCGAACAGCGAGTTCGAAGCGAGCGTGAAGGACATGGAGCAGGTGGTCAAGGAAACCGGCGCCGACAGCGGCACGCGGGTCTCCACGCAGGACGACTCCTTCGGCTACCGCTGGATGGTGCTTCGCAACGCCGCCGGCCAGGCGAGCATCGAAGACCTCGCGGTCGGCATCAACGCCGTCTCCGGCTCGATCGAGGCGGCGGGCCATGGCGAGCGGCTGCTGTGCGCCGTCTTCGCCTTCAAGGACTCGGGCGGCAGGCGGATCTACTTCATCT
>DAHVAB010000002.1 GCA_027314825.1 Solirubrobacterales bacterium | reverse complement strand
TCGCGAACGGGACGAGCTTCGGCACACACTTGCCCCTGTGCTTGACCTGCCCGGTCTTGCACTTCCTGGCGTGGGAGTGGCCCTTATGACGGCCCTTGTGATGGCCCTTGTGGTGGCCCTTGTGATGGCTGTGGTGCTTGCTGGCAGCCGCGTGCGCGCGCGCGGCGTGCCCGCGCATGCCAGCCGAGGAGGCGAACCCGATGTTCGCGTTCGGGAAGAACAGGCTCCAGTCGAAGGTACCGGGGTTTGAGACCTCGAAGAAGAATTCGAGCTCGCCCGTCCTCGGGTTGAACCTCGGGTGCTTGGTCTGTGTGAAGGAGGCGATCGGCACCACAGGAGCCGGCACGGCCAGCGCGTTGCTGGTCGCGGCCGCCGACGCGCTCCCCCCGCCGTTGGTGCTGGCGCAGCCGAAGAACTGGCTTTCCGAGCCGGGACTCGGATACGCGCATACGTCGACGCCCCCGATCGCGGAGTGCGTGGAGGCATCCGTCACGCGTCCGGTGATCTGCCCGGCGGGCTGCAGCCCCGCGTCGATCGCCGAGGTCGTGTTGGGCGCCGTCACCGACACGCCGGACCTGGAGTCTTCGAGGTAGTCCTGCTGCACGCAGCCTTCTCCCGAGCAGGTGTACGCCGAGAAGGACACTGTGTAGGAGCCGCTGGCGAGCCCGACGATCGTGTATTCCCCCGCGGCGTTCGTCAGCCCGCAGCTACGGGACCCTTCGCCGTCGGCGCACACTTCGACGTTCGCAAGCCCGGCGGCCGATCCGGCCGGCGTGACCTTGCCGGATATCCTGCCTCCTTCTTCGAGTGCGCCGTTGATCCCGCTGGTCGTGGACGGGGCGTTCACCGACACGGACGACGGGAATTTGTGCGGGAGGTACGGCGTGCCGTAAGGGTCGAATTCCACGGTGTAGGAGCCGCTCGCAAGCCCGATGATCGTGTATTCGCCAGAGCCGTTGCTTGTCGCGCAATCCGCACCGGCGCAGACCTGCACACCCGGGATCCCGTTTGCGGAGCCTTCCGGAGTCACCTTGCCGGCGATCTTGCCCCCGAGCTGGAGTTCCGGGTCGATGCCTGACGTCGTGCTCGGTGCGCTGACAGGCACATGCGGGACGCTCGAGGCCTGGTATTCCCCCGGCGCACAGAGCCCCCCGTTGCAGACATAGTCCGAGTCGACCACCGCATAGGTCGCGCTCGGCAGTCCGACCACCGTGTATTCGCCCGCGCCGTTGGTCACCGTGCAGTAGGCGCCTCCTTCTCCTGAGCCGGATTCCACGATGGCGCACACCTCTGTGTTGGCGAGGCCCTGGTGGCTCGTCTCCGAGCTCACCTTGCCGGAGATCCTTCCGCCCGGCTGCAGTTCGACGTTGGTGTTGGCCGTCGTGCTCGGCGCGGTGACCGTCACGCCGCCCTCGCTCACGGGAAGGTATTCCTGCTCGGCACAGATCGTTTCGTCGCAGACGAAGTCCGAGTAGTTGATCGTGTAGGTCGCGCTGGGCAGCCCGCTGATCGTGTATTCGCCGGCGGCATTCGTGGAGGCGCATTTGCTTGCGAATTCTCTCGGCGCGACTTCAGCAGCGGCGCACGCCGAGACTTCGGAGATCCCCGCATGCGTGCTGGCCGAGCTCACCTTGCCCGTGATCTGCCCGCCCGGGTGCAGTTCCGCGTTGACGGCGCCGGTGGTGTTCGGCGCGGTCACGGAAACGGCGTTGGCGCCGCTTGCGGTCGCCTGGCCGTTGAAGTACTGGGGCAGGTAGTTGCCTTCTTCCGATTCGAATTCGACCGTGTAGGACCCGCTCGGCACCCCCACGATCGTGTATTCGCCGCCACCGCTGGAGGCGACCACCCGGCAGGAGATCGACTGGCCCTGATCGGCTGCCTGTACAACGTAGGTGCTCCCGGTCTGACCCGGGATCGGCGCGCCGTCGCGCAGCCAGGCGTACGAGAAGCCGCCCGGATTGCCCGACCAGCTGCCGGTGGAGCACGTGAGCGTCTGCCCGACGGCCGGGCTGCCGCTCAGCGTCGGCGCGGCCGTGTTGACAGGCGTCGGGGCCGCTGGCGCGGAGCCGGCCACAGCCAGTCCCGGCGCGGCAAGCGCCGCCGACGCGGTAACAGCAAGTACAACGGCGAGGTTCTTCCAGCGCATAAGAGTCCGCCTCCGATGAGTCGTGTCCGCCAATCCCCCCGATGAGCCGGCCGCGACCGAGCCCAGCGGTCCGAGCCGATGATACACACCGTTCCGTCCAGATGAACTTCGGCGCGAGCCACGTGGCGCGCGCGCGCCAGCGCGCCCGGATTCGTCGCCCCGCGACCCCGGATTCGTCGCCCCGCGACCCCGGATTCCTCGCCCCGCGACCACGTGGCGCCCACACGCGAGCACTCCAGGATTCCTCGGCCCGCGACCGGTAAGCAGACTATGCAGATCGCCGCGAGCGGAGTAGCCTTGATCAGGTCATGGCCGGATCCCGGCACATGAGCGGGGCCGCAGCGGTGCCTGAGCACGGCGCGAAGATGCCGCGCGTGCTCGCGATCGATGCGGGCGGGACGATGACGGACACGTTCATCGTCGATCAGAGCGGCCGCTTCGTGGTCGGCAAGGCGCAGACCACCCCGCAGGACGAGTCGCTCGGTTTCATCGCCTCGGCGCACGACGCGCTCGCCCAATGGGACTCCACACCCGAGGAGGCGTTCCCTTCGATCGTCTCGGGCATCTACTCGGGCACGGCGATGCTGAACCGGCTGCTCTCACGCGAAGGACTCAGGGTCGGCTGCATCGTCACCGCCGGGCATGAGGACTACCTGCGCCTGGAGCGCGGCATCCAGACCTACCTCGGCTACTCCTACTCCGATCGCCTGCACCTGGCCACCCACTTCCATAATGAGCCGCTCGTGCCGCGGCAGCGGATGAAGGGCGTGCGGGGACGGATCGACGTGTTCGGCCAGGAGGTGCTGCCGCTGCGCGAGCAGGACGTCACAGAGGCGGCGCAGGAGCTGCTGGGCGAAGGCGTGGACGGGATCGTCGTGTCACTGCTGTTCTCCTACCGCAACCCGGCCCACGAGCAGCGAGTCGCAGAGCTGATCGAAGAGGCCAAGCGGGCCCAGGGATCGAACGGCAGCGTCCCCGTCTTCCTCTCCTCCACTCTCTACCCCATGCGGCGCGATCTGCCCCGCTTGAACTCGACCGTGGTGGAGGCGTACGCCGCCGAGCCCTCCCGGACGACGTTGAAGGCTGTGCGCGAGACGACCAGGCGCCACGGCGCCCGCTTCGAGCTGCGCGTGATGTCCGCCCATGGCGGCACCGTCTCGATCGAGACCAGCGAGCTGGGGCGCACGCTCGTCTCCGGGCCGATCGGCGGCGTGGTCGGCGGACAGGCGCTCGCCCGGCGGATGGGTCTCACCAACGTGCTGTGCACCGACATCGGCGGCACCTCGTTCGACATCGCCCTGATCACCGACGGGCGCTTCGAGGTCACCCAGACGCCGGACATCGCTCGGATGCTGCTCAGCATCCCGCTGGTGAGGGTCGACTCGATCGGCGCCGGGACCGGCTCGTTCGTGCGTGTGAACCCGAACTCGGGCCGCCCCGAGCTCGGCCCCGACTCGGCCGGATCGCGAATCGGTGTCTGCTGGCCGGAGGGCGGCACGGAGACGATCTCGATCACGGACCTGAACCTTGTGCTCGGCCGGATCAATCCCGACTACTTCCTGGGCGGCGAGATCGAGCTCGCCGTGGCGCCCGCCAGGGACGCGGTCGAGCGCCAGCTCGCGAGGCCGCTCGGCCTGAGCGTGGAGGCGGCCGCCGCCGGGGTGATCGAGCTCTTCGAGCAGACGCTGCGAAACGAGGCGGTCGGCCAGATTCTCGGCAAGGGCTACGCGCCCGCCGATTACACCCTGCTCTGCTACGGCGGCGGCGGCCCGCTGCACGTGGCCGGCTACACCGAGGCGGTGAGCTACCGGGAGGTGCTCGTGCCCGCATGGGCAGCCGGGTTCTCCGCGTTCGGGTGCGCCTGCGCGGACCTCGACTACCGCTATGAGAGCACGGTCGACCTGCCGTTGCTGCCCGCCTTCGGCGACGAGCAGAAGGCCGGGATCGGCGCGATGCTGACCGGCGCATGGCAGCTGCTGCGGGCGCGCGTGGCCGCGGAGATGGCGAAGTCCGCGATAGACGACGATCAGGTCCGGTACACCAGCGCGGTGAGGATGCAGTACTACGGACAGCTCAACGACATCGAGCTGATCTCCCCGCACCCGGCGATCGCGAGCGCGGCCGAGGTGGACGATCTGATCGCCGCCTTCGAGGCGGCATACGCGAAGGTGTACGCCTCATCGGCCCGCTCGCCCGAGCTCGGCTACCTGATCACTCACGCGATCGTGCACGGCAGCGTGGACGTGGAGAAGCCGGCGCTGCCGCAGCTCCCGCCCGCCGCCGGCCCGCCGCCCGCGAAGGCGAGGCGTCCGGTGCACTGGGGTCGGGCCAGCGAAGGCGAGCTCACCGATACCGAGATCTTCCAGCTGGAGCAGCTCGGCGGCGGCGCCACGCTGAGCGGCCCGGCGATCGTCGAGCACTCCGCGACGACTTTCGCGATCCCGCCGGGGCGCGCCGCCACCCTCGACGAGCAGGGCATCTTCCATCTCACGGGCAGGGAGGCATAGATGGCGATCGTCGACTCCACACGGACAGTCGGCAGCGGCAGCCCGGACGGGGCCAAGCCCGGCAGGCGGGGCATCGGCTGGGACGGCGCGAGGCTGATCGAGATGCTCGGCGACTCAGAGCGGCTGTTCGCGCAGAGCGGCCACTACGGCGGCGTCGAGGAGCTGAGCCTGATGAGGTCCGACCCGATCGGCTACGAGAAGCTGTTCTCCCGGCTGCGCGGGGGCCTGGTCTCCGCGCGCGCCACCGCCCTGAACATCTCCGCCTCGCCGATCGTGCGCGAGCTCGGCGAGCTCTGCGTCGCGCTGTACACCCCGGAGGGCGACTCGATCGCGCTCTCCACCGGGATCATCGTCCATGTGCACACCATGTCTGACGCGATCAAGTGGATGGTTCGCCACGACTACGAGTCCAATCCCGGGATCGCCCCCGGCGACATCTTCGCGAACAACGACCCGACGATCGGCGACGTGCACAACGCCGACGTGCAGACCTTCGTGCCGATCTTCTGGGAGGGTGAGCTCATCGCATGGGCGGGCGGTGTCACCCATGTGCTCGACATCGGCGCGAGCACTCCGGGGGGAGTGCCGGTCGGGCCGACGATGCGCTACGAGGATGGGATCGACCTGCCCTGCATGAAGGTCGGCCAGGGCGACGAGCTGGCAACCTGGCACCTGGAGCGCTGCCGCCGGCGCACCCGGGCCTCCGCGTATTACCTGCTCGACGAGCGCACCCGGCTGGCAGGCTGTCACATGATCCGGGATGCGGTGGAGCGGGTGCTGGCAGAGGAGGGCCCGGAGCGCTTCAAGCGCTTCAGCCGGGAGGTGATCGAGGAGGGCCGCCGCTCCTTCAAGGCGCGCATCCGGGAGATGACCGTGCCCGGCCGCTACCGCTCCCCCGCGATCTTCGACGCTGAGCTCGCCGGCAAGCAGCAGCTGCCCGCGCGGGCGCGCAGGGACATTCTGATGCACTCGCCGTTCGAGGTGCGGATCGGCGGCGACGGCACCTACGCGCTCGACTTCGACGGCGCCTCCGCCTGGGGGTGGCACTCGATGAACTGCACACCCTCCGGGATGCAGGGCGCGATCTGGGTGATGTTCACACAGACGCTCATCTGCAACGATAAGGTCAACGACGGAGCCTACTTCGCGATCGAGACCAACTTCCCGGAGGGGACGATCGCGAACATCGGATCCGCGGAGGGCTCGACCGCGATCTCCTGGGCGTTCCTGCAACCATCCTTCACGGGCTTTCCCCGCACGATCTCCCGCGCGCTGCAGGCACGCGGGTTCATCGAGGAGGTGCTCTCCGCCTACTCGGTCTCCGGCAACGTCCAGCAGGGCGGCGGCATCGACCAGTACGGCAGCTCCTCGGCGATCATGAACTTCGAGGTCTCGGCACAGGGCATGGGCGCCAAGTACGTGCTGGACGGGACCGACTACTGCGCGGCCATGTTCAATCCGGAGGGCGACATGGGCGACTGTGAGATGTGGGAGCTGATCTCCCCGTTCCTGTACCTGTCGCGGCGGGTGAAGGCCTCCAGCGGCGGGCCCGGGCGCCATCGCGGCGGCTCCAGCTTCGAGTCGCTGTTCATGGTCAACAACACCGCCTTCTGGGAGCTTCAGAACATCGGTACCGGCCGGGTGCTCGCCTCCCCCGGCATCTTCGGCGGCTACCCGGGCGCGACGGCGTACATTCACAACATCCACGGCGCCGATCTGCTGGAGCGAGCGAGGCGCGGGGAGGCCTACCCGGTCTGCGACGGTGACTTCGAGGCGCCCGCGCTGATGGCGATAGAGGGCGCCCGCGAATACGCCAACGACGGGCTGACCCTGCTCTCACCGTTTGCCAACGGGGACCTCTACCTGTCGGTCATGAAGGGGGGCGCGGGGCTTGGAGACCCGTTGCTGCGCCCGGTGGAGGAGGTGCGGCGCGACGTGCAGGAGGGCCACCTGCTGGCAAGGTTCGCCGAGTCGGTGTACGGAATCTCAGACCGCGACGCGTTCAGGGCCAGGCGGCTCCAGCGCGCGATCCCGACCAGTCAGTGGGTGGCCGCAGAGCGGGAGCGGATCATCGCCCAGGAGCTCGCCGAGCCGGTGAGGGTGGCCTACGCCGAGTCGATGCGGCTCTCCCCGCGCTGGGCGGCGGAGTACCGCGGCTTCTGGGATCTGCCCGAGGACTTCGAGTTCGACGCGGCCACGCCGACCGTCAACGCCTGGGGCTCGCAGCCCGGCAAGATCGATCCGGACACCGCAGCCGACGAGTTCCTGGCCAGCTCCCAGGTGCATGTGCCGAGCCAGGCGAGCACCGCGCGCGCCGCCGTTGTCAAAGGCCGGCAGGCAGCTTCGCCGGACGGGCAGCGGAGCGCGCCGAGCGCGGGCCGTCTCGATGTGGAGACGCTCGCGGCGCTGTTGGATGAGAGGCTCTCCCGGCACGAGGTGAAGGAGATCCAATCCTCATACAAGGATCCCGACCGCTTCGAGAAGTGGATCGCCGTCCTGGAAGAGCGCGTGTCATATTCGGAGAGGATCGTGATGCCCGCCGGGGAGGGGCTCAACATCGTCCGAGAGTCGGACGGCCGCCTCACCCATCGCTGTGACTGCGGCCAGGAGCTCGGCGAGCACAATCGCAACTGGAAGATGCACGCGCTGGTCCACGTCCGCGAGGACGAGGGGAGCCTGCTGGAGATCTATCCGAAGATGGCCGGGCCGGACCCGGCCCTGCAGCAGATCCGCGAGTACATCTGCCCTTCCTGCGCACGCCAGCTGGAGGTGGAGGCGCTGCCGCCCGGCTACCCGGTGGTACACGAGTTTCTGCCAGACATCGAGGGGTTCTACCGCGGCTGGCTCGGGCGCGATGTGCCGTAGGCGACCCGGCTTCGTGGCCCCGCTCACGGAACGCTCGCCGGGGCGTAGCCGGTCGCGTGAGCTGTTCACAGAAGGCTCGCCGGCATAGCCGGTTGCGCGACCCGACCAGTGGAAGTGTGGCCGGCGTAGCCGGCAGCGTGGTCCCGCTCGTGGTTGCACAGGCGGCGCGGCCGGCGCCGCGACGGGTGAGGCCCGCTACCGGCCTCGTCCCGACCAGTACCGCTCCGCCTCGGCCTCCATCGCCGAGAGGCGTGTGTAGTAGTCGGGGAACTCGTTCAGGTGCGCCCAGGCGATCTTCGCGGTGAGCGTCTCATCGTCGTCGGTGACGTTCGTCTTCAGGTCGTGGGTGCCGTGCTCCATCTCCACGTCCATTCCCATCCGCAGCTGCTCCGCATCGAACGGACTGCGCGCCCAGTCGATGCCGATGCGCTCACCGGCTGCCCGTGCCTGCTCGGCGGTGAAGCGGGGCTTGTCGCTCATGCTCTCGAGTGTAGCCGAGCGGTGGGGCCGATCCGTGACCGTTATGACCCCGCCGGTCGTGGCGCCCCTGGCATCATCGCAGCGGGCCACGCAGCCGGAGGGCGCCCGCTAGGCAGCAGCGCAGCGGCGCCGCGTGCCTGCCCGCGACGACCTCGAATGGGTGCGCCGCACGCGGTCGGGGCGGCCGCTCGCGGTGCCGCACCTGCGCGAGCTCTCCCGCCTGGCCTTGACCGCAGGGCCGCTCAGCCCGCCAGAGAGCACGCTCACACTCACACCATGCGGCTTGCGGGAGGCGGGCAGGCGGATGCTGACGCCCGTCGCGCCGGCGCTCACTTCGCGCTGGATAGCGCCGTAGCGGCCCTCGCTCACGATGACGATCGCGCTCGAATGCCGCGCGGCATGCCAGGTGACCATCACCCCGGAGGGGATGAGCCTGTAGCGCACGTCGTGGGCGGTGAGCCTCGCCCTGGGCTTGACATGGAAGCGCGCGAGCAGCAGGCGCTTGTAGGGCAAGCCTTCGACCGTGATCACGCCGTAGAGCCTGCGCGTGCCGCCGGCGCCCTGCTCCGGGGTGAACCTGAGCCTGCCGGCGTGGGCGCGCGTGGTGGTGATCTCACGGCTCATGCCCCGGCCTTCTTCGGTGAGGCGCAGGCTCACGCCCGGCTGGGCGGGCGAGCGCCAGCGAAGCGTGCGTCGCCGTCCAGAGCCCGTGACCGATGCGTGAATCCCGCTCGTGCGCAGCGGCGCAGCCTGCAACAGCTCCGTCGGCGCCGGCGCGCCCTTCTGCGCCACGATCCGCCACAGCCCTGCGGCCGGGTGCTCGATCACGAAGTAGGTCCTATCCGCATCGCTGACAGCCACGGCCAGCACGTGGCCGGTGAAGGTCATGTGGTTCATCTGGCTCGGCGTGCTCACCTTCACCCCACCCGGACCGATCAGCTGCACGCGGGGCGGTGCGCCGGCGCCCACCGCCACGATCTCGGCGGCCTTGCGTCCGGCGGGCAGCCGGATGCCGCGTCCAGAGGCGAGCGCGCTCGCGCCGGCGCCGCCCGCGGCGTGCTTCAGGCCGCTGAATTCGCAACCCTTGAATTCGTTCTTGCCCGACCAGAAGTGCTCGAAGCCGGCCGTGCCTTCGAATTTAGCGAAGAGCACTTTGATGTGGATCGTGGCGCAGGCGCCGAGTCCGACACTCGAAACGAGCGCCTTGCCTTCGACCTCCTGCCCGTAGACCGTGACTTTCGCGCTGCCCCCCGCTTCGAAGTAGTGGGCTTCGGCGCGGCCGCTGGCTTGCACTTCCCCTGAGATGCCGCCGAGGCTGATGTGCGCGCGTCCGTTGAAGCTCACCTTCGAGGCGCCATCCACGTCTTCGTAGAGCAGGGAGGCCTTCGCCAGCTCCACTTTTCCAATGAGGCTTATCTTGCCGCCGAGTGCCAGGGAGAAGCCGTTTCCGGGTATCTTCAGATCGGCTTCGCCTTCGATTTCGATCATCCGCTTTTCGAGATCCTTTGGATCGGGTGGCCCAGCGCCGAGGTCGACTTTGCCCTTCAGCTCGAAGGAGGGGTGCAGGCGCAGGGTGAACCCGACCTTACGCAGCTCGACGGGGCCGATCGGCAGTTCCAGGCCGCTGGCTTCCATGCTCGCGTAGTCGAACTGGAACGGATTGATTTCGATCGCCGCCCCGAGCTTCAGCTGCGGCATCGAGCGGGAGCCCGCTTTGGCGCCGGGCAGCAGGCCGCCCAGGCCGAGCGTTGCGCTCCCGCTCCACTGGTCGTGTTCGTGCTGGTATTCGAGGCTCAGCTCTTCGACAGGGATCTTGCCGCCGAGGCGAACCAGGCCTGGCTTCGCGTATTTCAGGTGATAGGTGAGGTTGCCTTTTTCGCTTGTGTAGGCGTCGCAGACGAACCCCTGCGGCGGTTTGGCTTCTGCTTTGCAGAACTCGCCAGGCTTGTACTTGCTGTCCACCTTGCCTTCGGCGCCGACGTCGATTCTGATGTTGTTCAGCTGCAGGCCGCCGCTGTTGCTCGTGTTCAGGCCGATCGCGCCGTTGACGCTCGCGCCGAGGATTTTCGCGCTCACTTCGGTTGAGAGCGTCGCCGCCTGACCGGAGGCGAACTGCACTTCGATCGGCGAGACGATCGGGAACCCGAAGACCTTGCCTTGCAGGGTTGCGCCCGGCTTGATCGTGAGCGTCTGCGCCTTCGCGAACGACCACGTCTCGGTGCCGCCCCACGCCTGCAGAGGCACCGCCCCGACATGCACCGCGCCCGTGCCCGAGAGGATGACCTCGTGGCGGGAGGGCTCGATGCTGACGGAGCCGCCCGGACCGGGTGAGAGGTCGATGCCGTTCAGCGCCACCGCCGTCTTGGTGGTGAAGCTGGCCCCGTTGGCGGTGAAGCAGCCGAGCGCGACGATCGTCGCGGAGACCGGCACGCTGCCCGTGCAGCCACCCCCGCCGCCACCACCGCTGCCGCTGCCGCTGCCCGTACCTTTGCCGGACCCTCCGCCGCTACCGCCGCCGCTCTTCGGTTCTTCGAAGGAACCTGCCGTGAAGGTCCGGTCGGCGCCCGCCACGTAGCCGTAGCTGTTGGTGGCGATGAGACGGTAGTGGTAGAGCTTTCCGGGAGTCAGTTCCTTCAGCGTGGCGGTGACGAGCACCGTGCTCGTGACGGCGCCGGGCGTGCTCGCGCACGGGACTCGCTGCGTGTAGGAGGTGCTCGTCCCGTATTCGAATTCGCAGGTTTCGATCTGGTCGCCGTCGGGGTTGACGCTGCCGCCGACGATCTCTTCGCTTTCGCTGATCGTCTGGGCGCTGCCCGTAGAGACGGCCGGCGCCCCGACTTCCGTGCTGGTGCCGGCGTAGCTGCTGAACTGCGAGATCGCCACGCACAGCTGCATGGTCGGGCATGAGATCGCGTGGATCGGTTCCGGTTCTCCGGAGGCCGGTTCGTCGCTCGCGATCGGCGAGGCGACCCATTCCGGGGCGCCTGCCGCCGGGTCTGAGCTCAGCTTCACCTTGCCTTCGCTGATGATCGCGCAGAACGCGCTTGAGGCGCAGGAGGCGCCGCTGATCACTCCTCCCGGTTCCTCGGCCCGCCAGCCGGCGCTGCCGAGCTCGGTGTTCACGAACAGGTGGCCGGATTCGTCGAAGGCCATGCAGAGGCCCTGCAGGCTGCAGCTGACCCCCTTCAGTTCGTGGCCGGCGTCGAGCGTGACGGGCACCCAATCCGGGGTGGCGGAGGCCGGCGAGCTGCTCGTGTATGCCTTGCCGTCCCGGGCGACCGCGACGCAGACTTCCGCCGCGGTGCAGGAGAGGCCGGTCAGGGCTTCTTCGGGGAGCGTGAAAGTTGCGATTTCGCTCGAGCGCCACCTGGCGCTCGGCTTGGAGGGTTCGCTGGAGGCAAACGTATCGCCGAACATGCCGGCCGCCACGCACAGCGTGGAGGACGGGCAGGAGACCGCGATGATGTCCGGGTACGCTTCGGACGCTCCGACCGGCTCGGGGCTCCACGTCGCTTCGAGGCTGCCCGGGTTCGTGGAGAGGAACATGGCGGCCCGGGAGGGGCCGCCTTCTTCCTGGTATTGGCCTCCGGCCACGCAGAACCCGGCGGGAGCACACCCCACCGCCGAGGCCTCCAGGTTGGTTGGCCCTTTCCAGCGCGTAGTGGCCGCACTCGGTTCGCCGGTCGAGGCGAGGTACGGGAGATTGCGGTAGAAGCCCCATAGGGCGGTTGCGGCGCAGATTGAGCCTTCGGTGCAGCTGATCTGCTGGCCCCCTTCGCCGGGCGGTTCCGGAGCATTCAGGCTGACGCGCGGCCCCCAGTACAGGTGAGGCGCCGCCGCCTGGGCGCTCGCGTCAAAGACCCCTACGCCCAGGACCGACATGACGAGCAGCGCGGCCAGCGCATGCCCAATCGTTGCCGCAACTCGAACCACAGAAGAGCGCCTCATACGTCCCACCGTTCCCCCCAGAACCGCAGAGCGGACATTCGAGATCTGATGCTGAGCGGACCCGATGCTACCCGTGGCACCCGGCGCCGTCAAGAGCCGCGGCCTGCCGCCTTGCCCACCGGCTCAACGATGACCGACGTCTGCGGCGCCGGCCGCTCCGGGCGTCCTCCGAAGCGGTTGACCCGGTGCGGCGCCTGCCGAAACCCGGGCCGGTCACGGCGTACTGCGCGAGCCGCCCCCGTCGCGAAGCTCGTCGCCCCCCACCGCGCGCGCGCTCAGCGCGCTCCGCCGCGCTCACGAGCATCGCTCCTGCGGCGCGAGCGCGGTACATTGCCGCTCTGCAGGCCTTCAGCTTCCCGGATGTCCGGCCGAAGCGACCACAACCAACCCCATGACGGGAGAGATCGTGAAGTGGATCAACGCTAGAGGCGCGATCGTCGCTGCTGCCAGCACGACGCTTGCCGTGATCGCGTCCATGTTGGTGCTCGCCTCTGCGGCCACGGCCGCCCCGGCCGGCCAGGTGGTCGTCTCCGGCTACAACTATTACGGCGAGCTCGGCAACGGCGAAGGCAACGAATACGTCACGAGCCTGGAAGCGGCTCCCCTCTGGGGTCCGTCGCTGGCGGTGCAAGCCGCCACATCTGACTACAACAGCTACGTGCTGCTCTCAAACGGCACGGTGCAGGCCGCGGGCTACAACGAATATGGCAACGACGGCCTCGGCTTCACGTCATATACGGTCGCTGTGCCGAAGGTGATCCCCGGGCTGAGCGGCGTGAGCGAAGTCGCCGCCGGTGCTGACTACGTCGGGCTGGCGCGGCTCTCGAACGTCAGCGTCGATAGCTGGGGCTATGGCTACTACGGCGAGCTCGGCAACGGCAAGAACTACACGGCCGCGGAGGAGAACTCGCCGACGCCCATCGCAGGCCTTCAAGACGTCAAGCAAATCGTCGCCGGCTGCAACTACGGCATGGCGCTGCTCTCAAACGGAACCGTCAAGGCATGGGGCCACAACAGCGACGGCGAACTTGGGGATGGCAACGCCTTCGAAGCGAGCACCCCGCAATCTGTCTCCGGCCTCTCACGAGTCGTTGCGATCGCCTCCGGCTGCTACACCAGCTACGCGCTGCTCTCGGACGGCAAAGTCATGGCCTGGGGCTCCGGGTCCTATGGTCAGCTCGGCAACGGCACCACAACTCAAAGGCAGTCGACGCCGGTGGAAGTCACGGGCATCGAAGACGCCACGCAGATCTCGGCCGGCTACGAGTCGGGGTATGCGCTGCTCTCAGACGGAAGCGTCAAGGACTGGGGCTACAACGGCTACGCCGAACTCGGCGATGGCACCATCGCCCAGCACACCGAACCGGAGCTCGTCCCGGGCCTCAGCGGTGTGGCGAAGATCACCGCCGCCTCAGAGGCCGCCTATGCGACCCTCACCAACGGCAGCGTCGACGGCTGGGGCTACGGCTACTACGGCGAACTTGCCAACGGCAAGACGCAAGCAGCGGCCGAGGAGCGCTCGCCGACCCCGATCGCCGGCCTCTCAAACGTGATCTCGATCGCCACCGGCGACTTCGACTACGCGTTGATGGCCATCGAGGGCTCCACCGCCACGCTGTCATCCACAAGCCTCACCTTCGCAGCCCAGACGGTGGGCGGCCAGAGCGCAGCCCAGACGATCACGGTGAAGAACACCGGTCCGGCTGCGATCGCGATCTCGGGCGACACGCTCAGCGGGACGGACGCCGGATCGTTCATCAAGAGCGCCGACAGCTGCCAGGGCCAGACGATCCCGGCCGGCTCAACCTGCTCCGTCTCCGTCGCATTCAAGCCCTCCACAGCGGGCGCCCAGAGCGCGACCCTCACCTTCAAAACCTCCACCGTCAACCCGCTGCCCGCGGTCAGCCTCAGCGGCAAGGCCACGCAGCTCGCACCGGCCCCGACCCCGACACCGACACCGGCCCCCACCCCGACTCCCGCCCCGACCCCGCTGCCGGCCCCGATCGGCCGCGGCACCGCGCACGCTGCCCGCTCAGCGAAGCTCAACGGCGCCGATGCGCAGGTGCGCGTCACCTGCAGGGGTGGCGCCTGCCACGGCTCCCTGAAGCTCGTGGCCCACGTGCGGGCGAAGGCTCACGGCAAGCACCACCACGGCAAGCGGCTGCGCGAGGTGGTGATCGGCAAGGCGAGCTTCTCGCTCGCAAAGGGCGCCCATCAGACGCTTCTGGTGCATCTAAGCGCGAAGGACAGGGCGCTCATCGCCAAGGCGGGCCGCCACGGGCTGAGGGTGCGCGTGACGGGAGTCGACATCAAGACGGCCACGCTCACGCTCAGGCCGTCGCAGAACAGCTCCAAGCACAACAGGAGACGCAGGGCCACCCGGCGTGCCGCGGCTCGGCCCTCGATGCGCTCCAGCAACGCTCGCCTCGACAGGCCGCCCGGCAGGTGAAGCGCACGGTCAAGCTCGCAGACGCGCTCATCACCGCCACCGCCCTCGAGCACGGCCTGCCGATCGTCACCCAGGACGAGGATTACGACCAGATCGCACGCGCGCACTCCGCCCTGCGCGTCCTGAAGGTGTAGCGGACGCTTGCGCGTTCCGGTGCTCGACCGAGCTCAGGAACGGCAGGGCGGCCAGGAGGCGGCCAGCAGATCCTGATGCGTGCCCCGCGCCCGTTTTGCCGGTCGGCTCACGGGTATCCGAAGCGCTACATGGACGCCGAGACGCGAGGTGCAAAGTGAGCGGTCGCATTCCACGGGCGCAACGGGAGGAGACGATCTGGCTGCAGATGAGCACGATCGGCGAGCGCGGGACGCAGCACTGCATGCAGCTCGCCTCAGACCATGGGCTGAGCTTCGTCGATGCGCCGGTCCTGGGGACCAGGACCCCGGCCGAGAAGGCCGAGCTCGTGATCCTCGCCTCCGGACCGGAGCAGCTGCGAGCGCGCCTCGCGCCGGTCTTCGACGCGCTCGGGCAGCGCACGATGTGGGTCGGGCAGGCCGGCACCGGCTCCCGGCTGAAGCTGGCCATCAACGCGTGGATCCTGACCGTGGTGGAGGGTGGCGCGGAGACGCTCGCGCTGGCAGAGGGCTTGGGGCTCGACCCGCAGCTGGTGCTCGACGCGCTCGCCGGCGGCGCCCTGGACCTGCCGTACCTGCGGATGAAGGCGAAGGCGATCATGGAACGCGACTTCGAGCCATCCTTCAAGCTCGTGCTGGCGGCGAAGGACGCCTCCCTGGTCGATCAGGCCGCCCAGGATCACGAGATGGAGCTTCCGCTGCTGAGCACTATCCGCCGGCGCCTGGCGCAGGGCGCCGAGACTCACCCGGATAAGGACATGAGCGCCACCTACCTGACCAGCGCGCCCGTCAACGGGACTCGGCCTGTCGAGGCGGCCGGGTGAGCACACCGGCCGAGACGCTGCGCGCGCGGCTCTGACCAGGACCCGCGCGGGCGCACCGTGCGCAGCGGCGGGGAGCCTGACGCCGAGCCGCGCGGCTGCACGCTGCGCAGCGACCCGGTCAGGCGAGTGCTCTGCCGCCTGGCCGAGGAGGGCCGCCTGCATGACGGTGCAGCCAAGCGCGCGGCGACGCGGCGACGCGACGGCAACGGGGGATCGCCTCTCGGCGTGATGGAGCGCGCCACGCTGGCCCGCGAGGCGCCGATCGCCGTCTCCAGCGAGCTGGGGGAGCTGATCTACCTGCTCGCGCGCGGCCGCGCGCGGCGAATCGTGGAGTTCGGCGGCTCGCTCGGCGTCTCCACGATTCATCTCGCCGCCGCGATCCGCGACGGCGAGGGCGACGACGGGCTCCTGATAAGCACCGAGATCCAGCCGGAGAAGGCGGACGCCCTGCGGGAGAACGTTCGGGAGGCCGGGCTCGACGACCTGGTGGAGGTGAGGGTCGGCGACGCGCTTGAGAGCCTGCGAGACCGACCGGAGAAGGTCGACCTGCTGTTCCTGGACGGATGGAGCGAGCTCTACCTGCAGCTGCTGGAGCTCATGGAGCCGGCGCTCGCCAAGGACGCGCTGCTGATCGCCGAGCTGAACCCCGACGATCCGAGCCTCGCCGGCTATCTGCGCCACGTGCGCGATCGGCGACACGGGTGGGTCTCTCTCACCATTCCGCTCGACGCCGGCGTCGAGCTCTCGATGCGTGAGAGCTCAGGCTGACCGGGCGTCGTCCGGGCTCATCCTGGCCGCGAGTCGCTCAGCGCGGCTATCCATGCGTCGGACACGGGAACGACACTCGCATGCTGCGCCCGCTCACCGGCGTGCCGCGCGGGAAGTAGAGCACCAGCCGCGTGAACTGTCTCACGCGATGGGCGGCGCAGTAGCGCGGGCGTTCCAGGGTTATCCGTGCCTGAAAGCGATGGAAGTGCCCGGCGGCGCAGTAGGGCTTGCAGTCGTTGGCATAGTCGACGCCGACCCCGCTGGCGCGATTGCTGCCCCAGTGTTTCCAACGGATGCGTTCCATGCGGTTGTTGCCGTCACCGCAAGCGATGAGGATCGCGGGCGGCCGGCGTGCCAGATGCTGACAGTCGGTGGGAAAGAGGGGCGTTGCCGCCGAGCTGCGCCGTATCCCGTTCGCCATCCCGGGCACGACGTAGACCAGAGCCAGCACCAACGCGCCGATAAGGACTCGTACTCGCATGATTCAGAACCCCCTCAGATATGCGATGACTCAGCGGGGAGTGTTGCACTTCGCGGGCCGTTTGACCAGGCTGTGGCAAACTACCGAGACGGTGAGCGTCGAGACGGACATTGGGACGTCGGCTGGCGCCGCCGACCGGGGCATCAGGCCTGCAAGCTGCTAGTCATGGGCAATGCGTAGGCTCCCGCGCAGCATCGGCGGCGTCGAGATCGAGGTTCTGGAGATCGCCGCCGTCGTGATCGTCGGCGCGCTGATGGCGATCCTCGACACGACGATCGTCAACATCGCGCTGCGGACGATCTCGCAGGACCTGCGCGCTCCTCTCAATCTGATCCAGTGGACGGTCACCGGCTACCTGCTCGCACTGGCCACCGTGATCCCACTCTCGGGCTGGATCTCAGAACGCTTCGACGCCAAGCGCGTATGGATGACCTCGGTCGCCCTGTTCATGGGCGGCTCAGCTCTCTGCGGGCTGGCGTGGTCGCCGGAGGTGCTGATCGTCTTCCGCGTGCTGCAGGGCATCGGCGGAGGCCTGATCATGCCGGTCGGCATCACCCTGCTCACCCAGGCGGCCGGGCCACGGAAGGTCGGCCGGGTGATGAGCATCGTCGGCGTGCCGATGCTGCTCACCTGGCCGAGCGCAGGAGCGAGACGTAGTCGCCGACCGGGCCGAGATGGGCGAGCTTGTCGGGGTTGACGACCGAGCTGACGCTGTGGATCTGACCGTCGCCGATCTCCAGCGCGATCACCCCGAGCAGCCGCCCCTCCCCGTCGATGTAAACGGCTCCGGGGGCGCCGTTGACCGGGGCGGGGCGCAGGGAGATCTCGGGCATGAGCGGGGCGAGCTTGGTCAAGTAGCCGACGATCGCCCGAGCGACGCGCCCGCGCCCCTGAAGCGTGCGTCCGAGCGCGGGCACCTTGCCGCCGCCGTCCGCGGTCAGCTTCACCTCTGAGGCGAGCAGCGCCTCAAGCCCGGCGAGGTCGCCCTGCTCGACGGCGGCGAAGAACCGTTGCGCGAGCTCCTCGCGCTGCTCGCGGGTGGTCTGGAAGCGGGGCCGGTCCTGCTGCACGTGGCGTCTGGCACGGCTGGCGAGCTGTCGCACGTTCGCCTCGCCCTTGCCGAGGATCGCAGCGATCTGCGCGTGGTCGTAGTCGAAGACGTCATGCAGCAGCAGGACCGCTCGCTGCTCGGGTGAGAGGCTCTCCAGCAGCACGAGCATCGCCAGGGAGAGCGAGTCGGCCATCTCCGCGTGCCGGGCCGGATCATCCTCGCCGTCCGTTATGAGCGGCTCCGGCAGCCATTGCCCCACATAGCGCTCGCGACGGGCGCGCGCGGAGCGCAGCTCGTTGATCGAAAGCCTCGTGGTCACGGTCGTCACGAATGCGCGCGGCGATTCGATCTGCTCGCCATCCTCCAGCGTCCGGTGAACCCGCAGCAGCGCCTCCTGCACGACATCCTCGGCTTCGGAGACGCTGCCGAGCATCCGGTAGGCGACCGCGAAGGAGACCGGCCTCAGCTCTTCGAGCAGCTGCTCTCGATCGGTCATCCCGCTCAGAGCCCCTGACGCCAAGTCATATGGGCGAAGCACATGTTCAACTCCTTGCTCATGACGGTGAATCTACCCCCATGGACAGGGCAGAGGCCCCAGCTGTGACACCGCGCTGCGCGCCCGCGGGCGTCTGTGTCACATTCGGAGCTGCCGCGTCGTCAGAAGGAAAGGAGGGCAACAGCGAATCCCGACTCAAGGAGCGGCCAATGCGAACAGAGCGGACATCCAGCAGCACGACGGCACGAATCCTCATCGTCGGCGGAGGCTTCGCCGGCGTCAATGCGGCCGCCGGCGCGATCGCCACGATCGGTTCCGCCGGGGACCGGGTGGCGGTGGGGCTGATCAGCCCTGACCCGTTCTGGGTGATGAAGCCACGGCTCTACGAGCGGGATCTGACCGGCGTGCGGGTGCCGCTCGCCGAGGTGCTCGATCCGCTCGGCGTAACCCGCCATCAGGCGAGCGTGAGGGCGATCGACACCGATCAGCGGCAGGTCGTCCTCGACGACGGCTCGACCCTCGCCTATGACCAGCTCGTGCTCGCGGCAGGCAGCCGCCTGGCGCTGCCCGACGGACCCGGCGTGCATTGCGCGGACAGCTACGAGCAGGCCGTGGAGCTGCGCTCAGCCGTCGATGCGCTGCGGAGCGGCGGGCGCCGCTTCCGCGCGGTCGTTGTCGGCGGCGGCTTCACGGGAATCGAGCTGGCGGCGGAGCTCGCGCATGACGCCGAGGTCACGCTTCTCGCCGCCCCGACGCTGGCGCCCGGCTACGGCCCGCGGGCGCGCAAGCTGATCGAGGAGTCGCTCGGCTCGCTGGGGGTCGCCGTCCGCGCGGGCGTGCGCGTGAGCGAGGTCGCGGACGGCGCGGTGCTGCTGAGCGATAACGACTGGATCAGCGCGGAGCTCGTGGCATGGGCGACGGGCCCGCGCGCCAGCGAGCTGACGGCGCAGATCCCGGCAGCGCGGGACAGCCTCGGCCGACTGCTCGTCGACGGCTACCTGCGCGCCGGCGCGCCCGGCGTGTGGGCGGCCGGCGACAGCGCCTGCGCGAAGGTCGACGCGACCCACAGCTCGGTGATGTCCTGCCAGCACGCGGGACCGCAGGGCCGGCGGGCCGGGGAGAACGCCGCCGCGGTGGCACTCGGGCGCAAACCCCGAGCCTACCGCCAGGCGCTGTACCTGACCTGCCTGGCGCTGGGAGAGCGGGAAGGCCTGCTCACATGCGGCTTCGAGCGCAACACCGTCCTTGCGAGCGGGCAGGAGGCGGCGCAGATGAAGCGTGCGATCAACCACGGCCTCATCTACCCGCCCGCCGGCCAGGATCGCCAAGCGATGCTGAAGATCGGCAAGCAGGCGCCCCCCGGCCGGCCGCTCGCCGCCGCGATCGCGCGGGGAGCGCTGCGCAGCCGCCGGGTGCGAGCCAAGGTGGCCGGAGCCGCTCCGGAGCGCTCGGCCGCCTACGCGACCGCTGAGAGAGACGCAGCAGAGGCATTGAGCTGAGCTCTCCTGCGCGCTTCGGCCGCTTGGTGGACGGCCTGCTCAGTATGGCTCCCTGCAGGTCTGTGCCTCTGTGCTCACTTTCCCGCGGTGATGAGTCGCTCTCGATCGAAGAGCGCTGAGGTGACGCGCCAGCCCACGAAGTCGAGCACGGCCAGGGCGCCGCCAAGACCGAGCACCAGGCCGAGCGAGGCGTGAATGGCGCCGAACGCGATGAGGGCCGCGACGATGAAGACGGGGAGGCTGACGAGGGTGCCGAGCTGCTGGGCGACGCGCGCGTCGCGGGTCCGGGTGGAGATGGCCATGCCGGCCCATATCGCCCAGCCGGCCACCAGCGGCGTGAAGATCACCTGCGCGATGATCTCGCCGCCCTTGAGGACCGCGGTGGCCGCACCGGCACTTGCGAAGATCTCGACGAGCGCCAGAGCCAGGCCGTAGACGAGATAGGACATGAGGAGCGATGGTGCGAGCGCGGCGATCGCCTTCCCGAGCAGCAGCTCCTCCCGGCGAATCGGAGTGGTGAGCACCGGTTCGAGGGTGCCTTGCTGGCGTTCACCGACGACCGCGTAAGCGGCGATGACGGCGGGGACGATGGCAGGGATGCCGAGCATGTAGATGAGGCGATCACCGGAGGCCAGGGCGCTGGCGGACGAGGTGAAGATCTCGATCATCGGGGGGAGGATGAACACCAGCGGAACGACCGCCATCGTCGAGATGATCGACCCGGTGCGCCTGTATTCGGTGAGCTCCTTGCCGGCCATGGCACGGACGCGGGTCCAGCTGAAGCTCATCGCCGTCGCCCCTCCACGTCTTCATCCACGAGCTCGAGATAGACGTCCTGGAGGGAGTGACGCGACTCGCCGACCGAGAGCACGTCGGCGCCGGCCGCCACCAGGGCTCGCACCGCGGCGGGCGCGGCCACAGTCACATCGGACACCCCGAGCACGTAGCTCGTCGAGTCCTCCGCACGCCAGCTCTCGACGCAGGCGAGGCCCTCGAATACGCGACCCGGCTCCGGGAGGGGCGCGAGGGTGTGGACGGTGAGGGTGCGCGCAAAGAGCTGGTCGCGCAGCTCGTCTGGCCGGCCGATGCTGCGCAGGGTTGTGTTCAAGATGGCGACGCGATCGCAGAGTCGCTCGGCCTCGTCAAGGCGGTGGGTGGTGAGAAAGATCGTCACGCCCTGGCGGCGAAGTCCGTCGATGAGCTCGTGGACATCCCGGGCGGCCACCGGGTCGAGGCCCGAGGTGGGCTCGTCGAGGAACAGGATCTCGGGATCGCTGAGCAGGGCGCGGGCCAGGCAGACCCGCTGCCGCAACCCCTTGGACAGGCTGCCGCAGGGGTCGGCTCGACGTTCGAGAAGCCTCACGGCCTGCAGTGCCGCCTCGATCCGCGGCTTCGGCTTCGGCAGCTCGTAGAGGTGGGCGAAGCAGGTCAGGTTCTCCTCGACGCTGAGACGGAGGTAAAGGCCGGGCGACTCGGGCATCACTGCGATCCGGCGCCGGATCTCGACTTCGTTCTCGGCTCTGAGCGGGAGGCCGGCGACGGTCGCTGAGCCGGCGCTCGGCTTGATGAGGGTCGCCAGCGTGCGCACGGTGGTGGTCTTGCCCGCCCCGTTTGGACCGAGGAAGCCGAACACCTCGCCGCGGCCCACCTCGAAGGTGACATCCTCGAAGGCGACCCGCTCCCCGAACCGCTTGCACAGCCCCACCGCCGACAGGGCGCTCGCACCTGGCTCACCAACTGGTTGCATCGCCGCTCTACCTCAACGAAGAGCCGGGGCGGACCGAAGGGCGCCGAGCACCTCGGGGACGATCCACGTCCGGTGGAGGAGCTGGAGCGGCAAGGTGAGCCCGCCGGAGTGGACATGCAGCGCCGTCTGCTCGCCTTGGCGGGAGATCGTCACCGTGGCTCGCAACACGCGCGCAGGGCCGCGTGCGACCGTGAGCCGCTCGTCGCCCCCCATCCTGCTCTCGGTGCGGACCTGATAGCGCCCGCCAAGGCTGAGTCGCAGCGTGTCGGCGACCTCTGCGAGGCTCACGTCCGGGCGGGACACCGTGACGGTCGCCATCAGGCAGCGTCCTCCGTGTGCACCGTTGACGGAGATCCCGTCCTGGCCGCCGCCGCTCGGGCGGCTGAGATGCGACGGATCTCACTGCAGGCGAGGGCTATGACCGCGCCGAGCTCGACGCCCCAGAGCACGAGCCCGGCAAGGAGATCCTGGGGGGCGTAGGTCGCGGACCCCTGGCTGAGACCCTGCAGCAGGCTGAGGGTCGTCGAGATGAGCACCAGCCCGAACGCCAGCTTGGCCCAAAGTCGGCCGCGGCCGTTCGCCCATGCCATCCACAACCAGACCGCGACGAACACGGCCGCGCCGATCGCGAGCGGCTCCAGCCTGCCCGTCATCTCGCCGTGCCACTGCCCGGTGCTGTAATGGGGATCTCGGGCGGCGATGTTGTTCCTGATCTCGCCCGCAGTGGCCCAGATCAGGATCGCGAGAGCCGCCTCGACGACGGCGCCGAGCAGCATCAGCCGGATCGCCAGGCGCGCGGCGCGATCGGAGCGCGGGACCCGCGGACGCAGCCGGACGCCCAGCCCACCGAGGGCCAGATCGAGGCGGTCCATCGGGCCGAGAGCGCAGGACTCCGGCGGACTGCCGGCGAGCAGAACCCCGAGCATCTCCTCCCCGTGCTCCAGCCGGAACCAGCGTGGATAGCAGCGCAGCCACCGCCGGTAGGCCCGCTCCAACGCCTCGGACTCGCCCATCAGGCAGTGCCTCCCGCCAGGCCCAGCCGGGCGATCGCCGTCGCCGCGCGCGATCGTGCGCGCTCGGCCTCGGCCGCCAGCACCGTGGCGCCCTCCGCGGTCAGTCGGTAGTAGCGGCGCAGGCGTCCGCCGACGACCTCCTCCCGTTCAACCTCGACCAGGCCGTCGATCCGGAGGCGGTCCAGCGCCGAGTAGAGCGTCCCCGCCCGCGGCCGCACTCGCCCGTCGGAGATCGTCGCGACGTCGGAGAGGATCGCGTAGCCATGCTGGGGACCGGCGGCCAGCGCGGTGAGGACCAGGAAGGTCACCTCCTGCATCGCACGCTTAGTCATGCCACCAGCATATGCTATCCACCGGACTATGTGCGCCCGGTGCGCCGGACGAGCCGGACAAGGAGGCGTGCCGGCGAGCAGGCAGCCGATTGCGCGCCCCGGCGGGACGCGCTCAGCCCTCGGTTGGATTCAGCGCTTCCTCGCCGCCCTCGATCAGCTGCCTGAGGCTCGTGTTCACGTAGTAGCCCCAGGCGGAGGAGCACTTCTCATAGCACTCGATCTCAGGGGTGAGTCCGACGTGGCTGAAGCGCACGATCGTTCGATCGCGCTCCTGCGCGATGTCGAAGACGATCTCGCTGCCGACCCACTCTCTGGGATCCTCCGTGAAGCTGATGTGGGCGTCGAGCACCTGCCACGCTATACGCCGGCCGGGGGAGAGCTCGGTGACCTTCTGCTTCGAGTAGTGGATGTCCTGATGGCGGTAGGTGAACTCGCCGCCGAGCTCATCGGTCGCTCCCTCAATGTCACCAGACCACCACCCGCGGACGTTCGTGATCGCCTCGTAGGCGTGCTGCGGCGTCTCATCGACGGTGAATGACGTGCTGAAGCTCTGCATCGCTGCCACCTCCTGGTGGTCTGCCTGGGGATTGAGCGGTGCGGTGCGCCGCCCTCACCACTACAACTGCGCCGGCGGCGAAAACTGGTCGCGGCCGCCGAGCCGCAGCGTCGAGAACAGCGCCGTGTCGAGGAAGGCGTGGATCGCTGCGATCCGCTCGCCTTCGAGATCGAGCACCATGATCGCGTAGGGCGCAAGCTCGCCTGCGGCGTCCGGGCGGTAGACCGCGACGGCAGGTGAGCCGTTGCAGCGGATGCTGAGCACCCGGTCCGCGCCACCTTCCTGCTCCATCGCGGCAAGGAACGCCCTGATGTCTGCCGATCCCTTCAGCCACAGCTCGAAGGGCGGCATCGTCACCAGCGCATCCTCATGCAGCAGCGTCACCAGCGCGTCGACGTCGTAGCGCTCGAACGCATCGACGTAGCGGTGGAGCAGCTCCTGCTCCACGTCTGCGCTCTCAGGCTCAGAAGGCTCGATCCCGGCGGAGGCGATCGCCGCCCTGGCGCGCTTGAGCGCGCCGTTGACAGCGTCCTCACTGCTCTGGAGCAGGTGCGCCACCTCGCTCGCCCTGAAGCTGAGCACGTCGCGCAGGATGAGCACCGCGCGCTGGCGCGGGGGAAGGTGCTGGAGGGCCGCGACGAACGCGAGCCTGATCGTCTCCCGTGCGATCGCGACCGTCGCAGGGTCGCCGTCGTCGGCCATCAGCAGCTCGTCCTGCATCGGTGCCACCCACGTCGACTCCGGCAGCGGCTGTCCCATCTCGGACTCGCCCGTCCCCCGCGGCCGAAGCTCGAGCGGCAGCGCCCGTCGCCGGCGCCCCTTCAGCATGTCGATGCACACGTTGGTCGCGATCCTGTACAGCCACGGCCGCACGCCGCCGCCCGTCTCGTCGAAGCGCTCAAGCCCGCGCCACGCGCGCAGCAGCGTCTCCTGCACGGCTTCCTCCGCGTCGAACGGGGAGGCGAGCATGCGATAGCAGTACCCGGTCAGCTCCCGGCGGTGGAGCTCAAGATCGCCGAAGCCAGAGCGCTCGAGAGACGAGCCTGCATCCATGTGCGCCGATCCTAACGAGCCGGCGCGACGCCGACACCGCGGGCAGGACGTCACAGCGGTACGGGCTGCGAGCCCGAGGAGTCATGTGGACGCCCCTGCGACGAGCATCCGCCATCGTGTCTTCCGCTTGCGCCATGAGCCGGGCGTGATCCGTCGGTTGAGCTCGCTGTGGTGACTGTCTGCACCGGCCTCAGGAGAAGGTCGGCGCCTCGATCAAGCCCCCCCCCGCTGACACGTGCTCCTCTCGCGTGAGCTACGACACGCGGCGCAGCGACTTGCGCATGGGTTCGCGCTCAAGCGCTCGGCGGAGAGGGCGCTTCTTCGTCTAGCCCGAGGGCGAGGACGAGCGCCGCGTTCAGGCGGCGCAGAGTAACCGGGTCGAGGATCCCACGGTGGCGGCGGAGGCGATCCTTGGCCACGGTGATCACCCAGTCGCAGTTGGCGGCGCTGCCCTCCTCGACGCCGTGCTCAGCTGTGAGCTCCACCTCCGCGGGGTGACCCCGCGCCGTTTTCGTGATCGCCACGCAGACGATCCTGGCGAGCACGGGAATCGCCACCGCTCGCGAGACGACCACCACCGGGCGCACCACCAGACCGAGGTCGGCGTCCCAGACCTCCCCCCTTGCGATCACGCCTCAAGCTCACCGGCGAGCGCGGCCGCTGCGTCGAGCATCTCGATCTCCTCGCCGCTCAGCGGAGCGCGTCCGTAGGCGGCGGCGTATGCGGCGGCGATCCGCTCCTGCCTCGCCGTCGCGGTGAGCGCTCTGATTCCAGCCCGTACCGCCTCCGCCCGGGTGGAGAACCGGCCCTCCTGCACCAGCGAGTCGAGCCGCCGCAGCTCCCCCTCGGTAAGACGCACCGCGATCTGTGACATGCGATGAGCATACCGTCACGGTGTGCGAGCGCGTGAGGCCACTCAAGGCCGAAGATGCCCCCCACGACGCCCCCCGGAGGCACGCCCGGCAGGGCGAACCCGAGCCGGCCGCGGGCGAGGACGGCGTCCACCCCGCGCGCGCCGCGCACACCGAGACGCGGCGCAGGCGGCAGATCAAGGGCGTCCAAGCCACCGGACGCGATCTGCCGGCGGGCGCGGCGGGCTGCGCGCATCGCCCCGGCTGCGGCGCGCAGCGCCCGCCTGTCCAGCCGGCGGCGCAGCACGAGCGGCAACGATAATCCCGATCGCGGCATCGACTTCTTCTTACACCCGATCGCCCTCAAGTCAGATCCCGCTCGGCCTGGACCTATCTCAGGGGGTCCCGCCAGGGGAGGTGAGCACCCCCGCTCCCAGGGGTCCGCACATGGAGGTGAAGCGATGGGGGTCCCTCACGCAACCACGCTGCCGGTGCCGGTATCGGTCCGCACCGAGCCGCCGATCGCGACCAGATCGCAACGGCTGATCGGGGGCATCTCCCCCGGGCGGATCGGCCTCTTCACGCTGATGCTGGCAAGCGAAGCGCCGGTCATCGCCGTGCGCGCACTGCTTATCGAAGCGGCCGCAGCGATCACCTCGATCCTCTTCGGCATCTCCCTACCCCACCCCCCGGCGCCGCGACGGCTCACCTCACGGCCAGATCGCGCTGCTCCAAGCGCTCGGCGATCCACAGCTTGATGATCGACTGGCGGGTCACCCCGAGGCGCTTCGCCTCGGACGAATAGCGAGCCGAAGCCGGGGGCGTGTCGCCCGTCCCGGCGATCGCGGTGTGGGAGCTGGTGTGGGGTCAGGTGCCTGGCGGGTGCCAGGGGCCGGTTTCGTCGTAGGGGCGGAAGCGGATGAATGCTGACTGGCTGTGGAACGGATGCGCGGCGTGCTGCGTGGTTGCGTCTCGATGTGCGGCGCCGGGCTGCTCGACGTAGGTTCGCATGGAGGCGATGTCGCTCCAGAGGGAGAAGGTCGCGACGAGCCTCCGTGGTGGATGGGCGAGGCCCGTGGCGAGGAGAAGGCTTGGGCTGCGCAGTGCGGCGTCCTCGGCGCTGGCGCTCGCGCGCAGGAACGATGGCGCGCGGCGAAGGCGCAGCCGGCCGAGCGTGAGCACGGCAGCTGGACCGTCCGGGATGACGAAGTCGGGGCCATCTGCGGCATCGGCTGGCTGCCCCGGATCTGGCACTGGGGCGAGCATCTCGCCGAGCTCGGGCCACGCGCCGACCATCCGGACCGGCTGGAGCCGGACCCGGTAGCCGCCAGCGAGGGTCTCGGCCACGGGGTGTGAGGCCAGGAAGCTGTCGAGCGCCGCGTCATACTCGCCATCGTCGAATCCTCTGAGCTCCGTTAATTGGTGCGTTCCCACATTGCGCTTCGACCGCGGCCGACTGTTAGTTGTTCCTCGGCGCGCAGTTCCTCGAGCGCGTCACGAATTGTGGCCTGGCT
>DAHVAB010000029.1 GCA_027314825.1 Solirubrobacterales bacterium | reverse complement strand
CGCACGCTCGCCTACCGCGAGCAGCGCCTCATCGAGCAGGCGCCCTGCGCCGTGCTGTTCGTCAAGTCCGGCGAGCTCTATACGAAGGGCTGCGTCCTCGCCGCGGTCGATCCGCGGCACGCGCGCGATGGCGGCGGCGATCGGCGACGAGCTCGCCCGCTCCCGGCACTCCGTGCACCTGCACACCGCACCGCCCGGCGAGCGCGGCCGCTTCGAGAACCTGAACGCGCTGCTGCAGCGCCACCCGGCCGGCGGGCACGACTGGCTGATCCTGATCGACGACGACATCGCTCTCCCCGACGGCTTCCTCGACCGCTTCCTCTTCCTGGCCGAGCGCTTCGGCCTCGACCTCGCCCAGCCCGCCCACCGCGCCGCCTCCCACGCCGCCTGGCGGGTGACCCGCCGGCAGCCGTTCAGCGTCGCGCGCGAGACGCCGTTCGTGGAGATCGGGCCGTTGACCGCCTTCTCGGCGCGCACCTTCTCCGAGCTGCTTCCGTTTCCGCCCCTGCGGATGGGATGGGGCCTGGACCTGCACTGGGCGGCCCTGGCGGCGCGGCATGGATGGCGATGCGGGATTCTGGACGCCGTCAGCATCCTGCACTCCGCCGCGCCCGCGGCCTCCACCTACTCGCGCCGGGAGGCGATCGCGGAGGCGCGCGCCTTCCTCGCCGAGCGGCCTTACCTCACCGCGGAGCAGGCTCAGCGTACGCTTCGCACCCACAGGCGGTGGTGAGTCGGTGAGCATCGAAGCACATCCACGGGCGGGCTCCAGGCCTGGTGAGCCGGTGAGCATCGAAGCACATCCACGGGCGGGCTCACGGCGATGAGGGTCGCCGTGATATCCGAGTTCTACCCGAGCCTCCGCGACCCGGTGCTCGGCGTCTGGGCGCATCGTCAGGCGCTCGCCGCCCGCGAGGCGGGCGCAGAGGTCGAGGTGCTCGTGCTGCGACGCCCGGTGCCCGGACGCAACACCCTGGCCGGCAGCCCGCTGCACGCGGTGCGAGCGCTCGCCGCGGCTGCCGGCGAGCCGCTGCGCCAGCAGCACGACGGCCTGAGCGTCCGCTACGTCCCCTACCTGTCACCGCCCCGGTGGCGCTCCTACCCGCAGTGGGGAGCCTGGGCGGCCGCTCCCCTGGCGGCGGCGCTGGGCGCGATGGCCGCGCGCGGCGGCTTCGATCTCATCCACGCGCACAACGCGGTGCCGGCCGGCGACGCCGCGCGGCGAGCGCTCTCGATGCTGCCGATGCTGCGTGCGCCGCTGATCGTCTCGGTGCACGGCGGCGACGTCCTCTACACCAGCCGCGTCTTCCCCACCGGCGCGGAGGCGGTCCGCAGAGGGCTCGCGGCCGCGAGGCTGACGCTCGCCAACAGCGCGGGGATCGCGACGCTGGCCAGATCCCACGGGGCGGGCGAGACCCGCATCGTTCACCTGGGGGGCGCGGGTGAGGGTCCTGACCACGCGCGGCGCGGCGCGGGGGCGGACGAGGGGCCTGACGACGCGCGGCGCGGCGGGGGGGCTGGCGAGCGGCGCGGCGGGGGCACGGGTGAGCGCCACAGCGGTCCTGCGGGCGGCGCGAGCACCGCGGGCCGGGCGAGGACGGGGCCGGCCGAGACGGGCGGCGGGGCGCCGACCCTGCTCACCGTGGCTCACCTGGTCGCGCGTAAGCGTCACGCCGACGTGATCAGGGCGCTGGCGGTGCTCTCACAGCGCCACCCGACGCTGCGCTACACGATCGTCGGCGACGGCCCGGAGCGGGTCGCCCTCGAAGGGCTCGCGCACCGGCTCGGCGTATCCGAGCGGGTGCACATGCTCGGACAGCTGCCGCCCGATGAGGCGATCGAGCGAGCGCGACGGTGCACCCTCTTTGTGATGCCCTCCACCGAGGAGGCCTTCGGAGTCGCCTACGTGGAGGCGATGGCCGCCGGAGCGCCCGCGATCGGCTGCCGCGGCGAGCCGGGGCCGGAGGAGATCGCGGCCGCCGGGGGCGGTCTGGTCCTGGTCCCACCGGGAGACATCGAGCGTCTCAGCCAGCGAATCGACGAGCTGATCTCCGATCGGGGCCGCCTGCGCGAGGAGTCCAGGCGAGCGCGGGAGACGGTCGCAGCCAACTTCACCTGGCGGCACTGCGGCCAGCAGACTCTCGCCGCCTATGAGGCGGTGCTGCGGTGAGCCGCACCCCGGGCCGCCCGGCCCGCCGCCCGGCATCTCGCCCGCTCTCGCGCCCCATCCTCTTCGCCACCGGCCACGCGCCCGCGTACAGGATCGGCGGGCTGGCGGCGCTGCACGAGCTGGAGGGAATCGAGGTCGCGCTCTTCGGCGGGCGATTCAAGCACGGCGGGGAGCGCTCCGCGGCCGCCGAGCGGCTGTCGTTCGCGCACCGGCACGTCAGCCAGCGCCAGCTGATGCGACTCGCCGCGAGCTGGCGCCATCGCGCCGTCGTCGCCTCCAGCGGCGGCCGGATCGCGCTGCCCGCCGCGTGGGCCGGCGCCCGGGCGGCCCGGCTGCCGCTGATCCTCTGGACCTCGCTGTGGGCGCAGCCGGCGAGCCCCGCCCACCTGCTGCTCGGCTGGCCGCTGATGCGCACGCTCTACCGCTCCGCCGACGCGGTCGTCGCCTACGGCCCGCACGTCGCCGATTACGTCCGCCGGCGCGGGGCGCGCAACGTACACATCGCGCCGCAGGCGGTCGACAACGAGTTCTGGGCGCAGCCGCTTCCTGGGTTGCGCGGGCAGTCGCTCCCAGAGCCGGGCGGGCAGTCGCTCCCGGAGCCGGGCGGGGTCGGCGCGCGCGGGCGCGCGGAGCAGGTGCGATTCCTGTTTGCAGGCCGTCCGGCGAGGGAAAAGGGCTTGGGGGTGTTGATGGAGGCTTGGCGCATGTCGGGCCTCCAGGCGCCTTCCGCCGCGCTCGTCCTCGTCGGTGTGGGATCCGACCTTCCTTGGGTCCCCGCCGGCGGCGCGGTGAGCGACGGGATCATCTGCACAGACCCCGTCCCGGCCGCCCAGCTGCGCCGCCACTATGCGGCGGCGGACGTGCTCGTGCTGCCCTCCATCCCCACTGCCACATTCCGGGAGCCATGGGGCCTGGTCGTCAACGAGGCGATGAACCAGGGCCTGCCGGTGATCGTCTCGGACGCGGTGGGAGCCGCGGCGGGCGGCCTGGTCCGCAACGACGTCAACGGCCTGATCGTGCCGGCCGGCGACCCGGAGGCTCTCGCCGCCGCGATGCAGCGGCTCCACTGCGATGCCGCGCTGCGCGCGCGCCTGGGCCGCCAGGGGGCGCTCGACGTGAGCGCCTACACCCATGAGGCGTGGGCGCGAGGCTTCTCCCAGGCCCTCGCGAGCGTCAACCTCTCCCGCCAACGCTGGTAGCGTGGAGTCTCAGCCGATGAGGAGGATCGCACCGATCATCGCCGCGCTCGCCGCTGCGCTGCCCCTGGCGGTGCCCGCGACTGCGAGCGCAGACGCCGCGCGCAACATCATCTCGCGCTGCACCCACGGCAAGTCGATCGGCGGCTTCCCGGCGCGCGCCTACCGCGAAGCGCTGCGGCACATGCCGACCGAAGTGGCGGAGTACAGCGAATGCGCCGAACTGATCAGCAATGCCGAGCTGGCCGCGGCCGGCAGGCGGCCCGGCGGGCATGGAGGCACCGGCGGCAAGAGCGGCTCTGGGACGCCCGGCGGCGGCTCGGGAAGCGAAGGCGCGATCGGAAACCAGCCGATAGCGACCAGCCCGGCCGAACACGAAGCCGTGCGCAGAGCGCAGAGCAGCGGCTCGGCGCCGGTCCAGATCGGCGGCGCGAACGCCGGCGGCGCCGCCTCGACTCCGATCCAGCCCGGGGTGGTCCACGCCGACCTCGCCTCGGCGGCGAGCGCGATCCCCGCTCCGCTGCTGGCGCTCCTCGCCCTGCTGGCCGCACTTGCGCTCGCCGCGGCAGCGCGCACGGTCTTCCTCTACGCGCGCCGGCGTAGCCAGGCGCTCTGAGGATCTCCGCCCCCGCAGCGATGCCCTCCGCCCCCGCGCCGATCGCCGCCGCGCCCGCGCCGCCCGCTCCGCCGAGCGGCGCGCAGAGCCTCAGATCACGCTCTGGAGCGAGCACCCCGCTCCGGGCGGGCCTCGCCGGGCTCGCATGGCAGGCCGGCCCCACGTTGCTCGTCGCAACCGTGCTCTGCCTGACCACGTTCATCGCCGGCGGCGGCCTGCAGCTCGGCCCGAGCACCAACACGGAGATCGCGCTGACGCTCGGCGCGGGCCTCACGATCGCCGCGGCGATCATGCTCACGCCGCGCGGACGGCCTCTCAGCGGCGCCTGGGCGGCGATCCTGATGCTGCTGTTCACGGCCCTGACCGCAATCTCGGTCGGCTGGTCGGTGACGCCCGACGTCAGCTGGCAGGAAGCGGCACGGCTGCTCGCCTACAGCGCCGTGTTCATCGCGGCCGTGGCCGTCGCCCGCGCGGCTCCGCGCCGCTTCGACGCCGTCCTCGGCGGCATCGTGATCGCAGCGGTCGTGATCTGCGTCTACGCGCTGCTCACAAAGGTCTTTCCGGCGCAGCTCGACCCGAGCGACCCCTACGCGCGGCTGCGGGAACCCTACGGCTATTGGAATGCGACGGGGCTGGCCGCGGCGATGGGAATCATCGCCTGCCTCTGGCTGGGCGCCAAGCGCTCGGGCCACGCGCTGCTCGGCGTGCTCGCCTACCCGGCGTGCGGCCTGGCGATGGTGACGCTGATGATGGCCTACTCCCGCGGCTCGGTCGCGGTCGCCGTCGTGGGCGTAGCGGTCTGGCTGGCGATCGTGCCACTGCGCCTGCGCGGGGCGGCGCTGCTGCTGGCTGCCGGCGCATGCGCCGGGGGAGTCGTCGCCTTCGCCTTCTCGAACTCCGTGCTCAGCTCCGAAAACGTGGCCTTGGCAGCCAGGCAGAGTGCGGGAGGCCAGCTCGGCGCGCTGCTGCTCGCGATGGTCGTGGTGCTGCTGGCGCTGGGCATCGCGATCCGGTTCGCCGCCGGTCGGCGCACGCTCTCGCCGGCCACTCGGCGCCGAGCCGGCGTGGTGCTGCTCGGTGCGGTCGTGGTGGCGCTGATCGCCGGCGTCGGCGGGCTTGCCGCGAGCCACCGGGGGCTCACCGGCACGATCTCCCACGACTTCTCCAAGCTCACCAACCCGAACGCGACCCTCCCGTCCAACACACCCGGCCGCCTGGAGTCGGTCGGCAGCGTCCGCGCCCGCTACTGGAAGCAGGCGATCCAGGTCTTCGAAGCCCACCCCGCGCTCGGCGCCGGCGCCGGCGGCTACGCCACAGCACGACTGCGCGTGAGGACCGAAGGCGAAGGGCTCACCGTCAGGCATGCCCACGGCTACATCGTGCAGACGCTCGCCGACCTCGGGTTGGTCGGGCTGGCGCTCACGCTCGCCCTGATGGTCGCCTGGATGGTCGCGGCCGGCAGGGCGACCCACCCGTTCAACCGCCGGTGGTCGAAATGGCGCTGGCGGAGCATCGAGCTTCCCTACACCCCGGAGCGGATCGGGCTGCTCAGCATGCTCAGCCTGGTCGTCGCCTTCGCCCTGCACTCGCTCGAGGACTGGACCTGGTACGTGCCGGGGACGGCCGTGACCGCGCTGATATGCGCTGGCTGGCTGGCCGGACGCGGCTCGATCGAGGCGACGGCGGCCCGGCGGGGGCGCGAGCAGCCCACGATGGCCCGCCCGAGGCGCGAGCGTCCCACGCCGGCCTTCCGGCGCCTTCTCGGAGGCAGGGTGAGCACGCTGCAGGCGGGGGCGGCGCTCGCCGTGGTGGCGACCGCGCTGCTGGCAGCCTGGACCGAGTGGCAGCCGCTGCGCTCGAACGAATCCTCCCAGGAAGCCCTCGCGCTTCTGTCCTCCAACCGCGGCGCCGCACTTAGAGTCGCGCGCGCCGCGGTGAGCGAGGATCCGCTCTCCGCCGAAGCGCTCTTCAGGCTGGCGGTCGTGGAGCAGAGCATCGGCGAGCCGGCGAAGGCCCGCGCGACGCTGCAGCGAGCCGTCGAACGGCAGCCCGCCAACCCCGCCGCGTGGCTGACGCTCGGCGAGTACGACCTCGGGCGCCACCCGCATGCGGCGCTCGGCGAGCTGAAAGCGGCGCTCTATCTCGATCCGCAGTCGACCACGGTCCAGAACGAGTATGTGCTCGCACTGCGCGCCAACAGCGGCTCGACCGGGACGGGCTCGACCTAGCTCGAGCGGCCGCGCGCCGGCGGGCGACCCGCGCGGGCGATCAGAAGCGCGCCCTCACCGCGCTCGCGAGCATGAGCCGGCGCGCGCCCGGCACGCCGCCGGCGCGGTGGATTCGCACCTGCTCGAAGCGGAAGTCCTCCAGCAGCGCCCTCAGCGTGCGCGCGGTGTAGAAGCGCAGGTGGTCGGAGCGAGGATCGAAGTGCTCATCGAAGGCGCGGGCGCGTAGCGCCAGGGCGAGCACCGCGAGCCTGTCGTGGGCGGGCGTGGAGAGCAGCAGCCTGCCGCCGGGGCGCAGCACCCGCCTGAGCTCCGAGAGCCAGCCGGAGGTGTCGGCGACGTGCTCGATCACCTCGCCTGCCCAGACGGCGTCGAACGACGCGTCGGCGATCGGCAGCGGCATGCCGTCCTCGACGAGGCGCAGCTGCGCCCGCGGGGCGCGAAGGCGGGCACGTCGCAACGGCTCACGGGCCACATCGACGCCCAGCGGATGCGCCCCCGCCTCAAGCAGCGCGGCCGTGAAGAAGCCCTCGCCGCAGCCGACATCCAACACCCGATCGCCGGGGCGCACCGCGTCGAGCAGGAAGCGGCGGCGCAGCGGCCACAGCGCGGGCTCGACGCCTTCGGGAACCGCCTCCCACAGGCTCTCGTGGTAATCCCGGGACGGCATCGCTCTGCGCCCGAGGCTATCCGAGCCCGTGCGGCGACGAAGGCCAAACGGGCTCCGGCCGGCCCGCCGGACACGCCATTTCACGCACGGAGCGGGAAGACGGCCGCGGCAACCTGCTCCAGGACCGCCCACGAAGGACTATTGTGCCCATGTCCATGCTGCCGAGCATGGCAGCGGACGCAGAGGCGGGCAGGTTTGTGAGAGTCGCATTCGACAGCCGGCCGTCGGCGGAGATCGGCGGCATCAGCCGCTACGCGCGCTGCCTCTTGCAGGCGCTGCGCGAGACTGCCTCCGAGCAGCGAGAGGTGCTGGAGACCCATCGTCCCCGCCACGTCGACGTCTACCACTCTCCGTGGATGCAGGGGGCGATGCTGCGCAGCCCCTGCCCGATGGTCGTCACGCTGCACAACCTTGCCGCGCTGCGACGCCGCAGCGAGCACCTGCGGATGGCTGCGCTGCCGCGCCTTCGCCACCTCGCGGTCCAGCGCGCCGCCCAGGTGATCGTGCCGACCGCCGCGGTCGCCGCCGATGCGATCGAGCGCTTGGAGCTGGACGAGGAGCGGATCGTCGTGATCCCGGAGGCACCCGACCCGGCCTTGCGCCCGCGAGCCGAGCACGAGGTGGCCGGCGTGCGCCGGCGGCTCGGGCTGCCGGAGCGCTACCTGCTGTGGGTCGGATGCCTGCGCGGGGCGGACGCCCGCCGGCAGGTCGCGCGGATCGCATCGGCGCAGCGCGAGCTTCCCCTCGTCGTGGCCGGCCCGGCCGGCCCGTGGGCACGCGAGCTGACGCGCACGCGACCGGCGGTCACCCTCACCGGGAGCGTCTCAGACGAGGACCTCTCCGCCATCTACGGTGGCGCGCACGCGCTGCTCGCCGCCTCCGAGGACGGCAAATTCGGCCTCCCGGCGGTCGAGGCGCTCACCTGCGGCACCCCGGTCGCGGCATTCGACCAGCCGGCGCTGCGAGAAGTGCTCGGCGAGCGAGCCGCCCTGGTCCCGGCCGGCGACTTCGACGCGCTGATCGGCCTGGCCGAGCAGCTGCGCCGACCCGCGCCCGCGCCGCCGACCTGGACCTGGCGGGACGCCGGCAGAGCGACCTGGCAGGTCTACGAGCGAGCGCTGCAGATGCGCGGGCGCGAGTGCCTCTCGCTGCGCCACATCAGCCGCGGCCGGCAGGTGGGCCGGGGCTGATCAGGCGCACGCGATCCGAGCGCTGCGGGCAGACGGCCCGAGGCCCGCAGGCCCGCGCCACCCGACTGCCGCAGGCGGACGGCCCGAGGACCCCGCAGACCCTCGTGACCCGACCGCCGCTGGAGGAAGGCCCGCGGGTGACCGGCGATCAATAGGCGCCGCGGCGCGATATCACCGCTGGCAGCGTCTTGGCGAGGATCGCGAGATCGAGCGCCAGCGACCAGTGCTCCAGATAGATGAAGTCGAGGCGCACCAGATCGTCGAAGTCGAGCTCGGAGCGGCCTGAGACCTGCCAGAGGCCCGTCATGCCGGGCAGCACCAGATACCGCTTGCGGTGCCACTCCTCCAGCAGCTCGTGGTCGCGCACCGGCAGCGGCCGCGGTCCGACCAGGGACATCTCCCCGCGCAGCACGTTGACCAGCTGCGGCAGCTCATCCAGCGAGAACCGGCGCAGGAACCGGCCGACCGGCGTCAGGCGCGGATCGTCGCGGATCTTGAACAGCGCGCCGGAGGCCTCGTTGAGCGATTCCAGGTCGGCCTGACGCTGCTCGGCATCCGTGTGCATCGTGCGCAGCTTCAGGCACTCAAACGGCTGCTGACCGATCCCCGGCCTGGTCGAGCGGAAGAGCACGGGGCCCCGGGAGGAGAGCCGCACCGCCAGCACCGCCAGCAGCAACAGCGGGCTCAGCAGCGCCAGCAGCACCGTGGCGCCGACAACGTCGAAAGCACGCTTGAGCGCGAAGTCGATGCCCTCGAAGACCGGCGGCGCCAGCTCGAAGAGCGGCACCGACTCGCCGGGCACGAACTCCGCATGGTGGATGAGGATCTCCATCGTCGACGGAGCGATCTTCACCCGCACCCCTCGCCGGTGACAGCGATCGACCAGGTCGACCGCCTGCGCCTGCGGGAAGCTCGGATCGGCGATGATCACCTCATCCACCCGCTCGGTGTCGAGCACCGCATCGAGGCGCTCCAGGTTGCCGAGCGCGCGAAGGCCGTTGGCCGGCAGCCCATGCGGGGAGAGGAAGCCGACGATCTCGATCGGCGAGGCGGGCGAGCCGCCGTCCTGCAGAGCGTGGGCGACATCGACCACATGCTCGCCGGTGCCGACCACGACCGCGCGGCGGCGATACCCGGCGGCACGCAGCAGGCCGCCCGTCGCCCGCTCGTAGAGGTCGCGCAGCAATCCAACGTAGAGAACTGCGAACGCGAACGAGCCGTAGAAGATGTAGTAGCTGGAGAACTGCTTGCCCTGTACGACCGAGAGCAGGAAGAGCAGCAGGGTCACCTGGAACAGCGAGGCGACGATCCGGGTCAGGCCGGGACGCTGGCCGCGGGCCGCATACATCCGCGAGCGCCAGAACAGCAGCGCGGTGATCAGGTAGGCGATCGCCACCAGGTGCTTGGTCTCGCTGAGCGTGGAGCTCACGCTCACCGTCCCCAGCACGGCAGCCTTCAGGCTCAGCGCGGTGAAGATCGCGAGCGCGACCCCAACGAAGTCGAGCGCCAGCAGCGAGAGCACCCTGGCCACGCGGCGGGCCGTATCCAACCGCAGCAGAAATGACAGCGCGGGCGGTCGCTTGGCCCGCATGTCGCGATCGGACGGCTCGGCGGATGCGATCGCAGCCGAGCTGATCGCTTCCTGCGGCGTGATCGAGCCGGCCGTGCCGGACGGCGGGGCGGATTGCAGCGTGCTGGCCCCGGACGGTGCGCGTGGCATCTCAGAGCTCACAACCTCCAAGGTTGCCAGATGTCGCGGTCGCAGCACGGGCAATCCGCTGCGAGCGCCGTCGAGGCGGCGCTCAGCCGATGAGGCTCTGCACGCCCGCGGCGTCTATCGTGCGCCGCAGACCGTCCCGCAGCGGCACCTCCGGCACCCAGCCGAGCAGGTCTTTGGCCAGCGTGATGTCGGGCCGGCGCTGCTTGGGGTCGTCGACCGGCAGCGCCTCGAAGACGATCTCCGAGTCCGAGCCGATCGCCCTGCAGACCTCTTCTGCGAGCTGCAGCAGCGTGAACTCGTCGGGGTTGCCGATGTTGACCGGCTCGTGGTGGCCGGACTCCGCGAGCGCGATCATCCCGGCGATCAGGTCGCTGACGAAGCAGAAGGAGCGGGTCTGGCTGCCGTCGCCGAAGACGGTGATCGGCCGGTTGGCCAGCGCCTGGCGCAGGAACGTCGGGATCGCGCGCCCGTCGTGGGGGCGCATCCGCGGGCCGTAGGTGTTGAAGATCCTGATGATCGACGTATCGACGCCCTGCTGGCGGTGATACGCCATGACCAGCGCCTCCGCATACCGCTTCGCCTCGTCGTAGACCCCGCGCGGGCCGATCGGGTTGACGTGGCCCCAGTAGCTCTCCGGCTGCGGATGGACCTGCGGGTCTCCGTACACCTCGCTGGTGGATGCCAGCAGGAACCGCGCCCGCTTGGCCTTCGCGAGGCCGAGCGTATGGTGGGTCCCATACGAGCCGACCTTCAGCGTGTGCAGCGGCAGGCGCAGATAGTCGATCGGCGAGGCGGGGGAGGCCAGGTGATACACGAAGTCGACCGGCTCCTCCACGAAGTACGGCTCGATGATGTCGACGTTCAGGTGCGCGAAGCGCGCGGGATCGCGGATGTGCGCGATGTTCTGCAGCGATCCGGTCTCCAGGTTGTCCACGCAGATCACGCGATGCCCGCGGGAGAGCAGCTCGTCGCAGAGATGCGACCCTAGAAAGCCGGCGCCGCCGGTGACCAGGCAGGTGGACACGGCGTGAGGATAACCTCTCTGGCGATGAGCAAGCAGACCGCCAGACCAACCGTCGCGCCGATCGTGGGCCCGGACGACCCGCGCAGGTTCACCGACTCGGGCATCGAGATCTCCGAGCTCTACGCCGAGACCGACCTGCCCGCCGAGCTCGACCTCGGCCAGCCGGGCGAGTTTCCCTACACCCGCGGCGTCCACCGCGAGATGTACCGCAAGCAGCTCTGGACGATGCGCCAGTACGCCGGCTACGCCTCCGCGAAGGAGTCCAACGAGCGCTACCGCTACCTGCTCTCCAAGGGATCGACCGGCCTGTCCATGGCCTTCGACCTGCCCACCCAGCTCGGGCTGGACTCCGACAATCCACGCTGCCTGGGCGAGGTCGGCCGCACGGGCGTGGCGATCGACACGATCGAGGACATGCGCACCGCCTTCGACGGCATCCCGCTCGATCAGGTCTCAACGTCGATGACGATCAACGCGCCGGCCACGTGCCTGCTGGCCCTCTACGAGCTGGTCGGCGAGGAGCAGGGCGTCCCGAGCGAGAAGCTGCGCGGGACCACCCAGAACGACGTCCTGAAGGAGTACATCGCGCGCGGCAACTACATCTACCCGCCCGGTCCGACGATGCGCCTGACCACGGACCTCTTCCAGTATTGCGCCGAGCGCGTCCCCCGCTGGAACACGATCTCGATCTCCGGCTACCACTTCCGGGAGAAGGGCTGCTCGGCCGTCCAGGAGGTCGCCTTCACGCTCTCGTCCGGGATCGCCTACGTACAGGCCGCGATCGACAGGGGCCTCGACGTCGACGCCTTCGCGCCAAGGCTGGCCTTCTTCTTCAACGGCCACAACAACGTCTTCGGAGAGGTGGCGAAGTTCCGCGCGGCCCGCAGGATGTGGGCGCACATCATGCGCGATCGCTTCGGCGCCACGAATGAGAAGGCGATGATGCTGCGCTTCCACACGCAGACCGGCGGGGTCACCCTGACCGCCCAGCAGCCGGAGAACAACATCGTGCGGGTCGCGCTGCAGGGCTTCGCCGCCGTCTGCGGCGGCACCCAGTCGCTGCACACGAACGGCTTCGACGAGGCGCTCGCGCTGCCGACCGAGCGGGCGGCGAAGATCGCGCTGCGCACCCAGCAGATCCTCGCCCACGAGTCGGGCGCCGCCGACACGGTCGACCCGTTCGCCGGCTCGTACTTCGTGGAGGCTTTGACGGATGAGATCGAAGAGCGCGCGAACGAGCTGATCGCGAAGGTCGACGAGCTCGGCGGCTCGGTGAACGCGATCGAGTTCATCACCGGCGAGATCGACGAGTCCGCATGGGGCTACCAGGAGCGCTACAGGACAGGCCAGGACATCGTCGTCGGCGTCAACGCCTTCCAGGAGGAGGAGCTCGAGGTCCCCGACCTGCTGAGAGTCGACCCGGAGTCGGAGCGCGAACAGGTGCAACGCCTGAAGGCCTTCAAGGCCGACCGCGACCAGGCGCTGGCCGACCGGCGCCTGGAGGAGCTGCGCGCCGCCGCTCGCGGCGATGCGAACCTCATGCCGCACATCAAGCAGGCATTGAAGGACCGCTGCTCGCTCGGCGAGGTCTGCGGAGCGATGCAGGACGTCTTCGGCTCCTACGCGCCGACGTTCTGAGCGCGCGCGGCGGCGCGATAGGCTGAGCTGAGGATGGCCGTCGACGGATACAGGGTTGCCGTGGTGGGCGCGACCGGACAGGTCGGCACGCTGATGCTGCGCCTTCTGCGCGAGCGCGGCTTCCCCGCGCGCGAGATCGTGCCGTTCGCCTCCGAGCGCTCGATCGGGCGCACCGTCGGGGAGGGCCTCGCCGTGCAGGGCCTCAGCGAGGAGGCGGTCCAGGGCTTCGAGGTGGCGATCTTCTCCGCCGGCGGCTCGACCTCCGGGCAGTGGGCGCCCCGCTTCGCGCAGGCCGGCGCGGTCGTGATCGACAACTCATCCCGGTGGCGGATGGAGCCGGACGTGCCGCTGGTCGTCGCCGAGGTCAACCCGGACGCGCTCTCCCGGCACAGCGGAATCATCGCCAACCCGAACTGCTCGACCATGCAGCTGATGGTCGCCCTGGCGCCTATCCACGACGCCGCCGGGATCGAGCGGCTCGTCATCTCCACCTATCAGGCCGTCTCCGGCAGCGGCGCCCGCGCCGTGGCGGAGCTGCTGGAGCAGTCCCACGCCCGCCTGCACGACCGCGAGATCGACGCGCCCGCCGCCTACCCCCACCAGATCGCCTTCAACGCGCTGCCCCACGCCGGCAGCTTCGCGCCGGGCGACGACCACACCGACGAGGAGCGAAAGCTCATCAACGAGACGCGCAAGATCCTCGCCGACCCGGAGATCCGGGTGAGCGCGACCTGCGTGCGCGTGCCGGTGATCAACGGGCACTCCGAGTCGGTCAACGTGCAGACGCGCGAGCCGCTCTCGCCCGGCGAGGCGCGTGAGCTGCTGCGCTCCGCACCGGGCCTGCGGGTGATCGACGAGCCGGCGGCCGCCCACTACCCGCTCGCGATCGACGCGGACGGCTCAGACGAGGTGCTGGTCGGGCGGATCCGCCGCGACCCGGGCCACGAGCGGGCTCTCGACATGTGGGTCGTCGCCGACAACCTTCGCAAGGGCGCGGCGACCAACGCGATCCAGATCGCGGAGATCCTGCACGAGCGGGGGCTGATCGCGCCCCGCGGGGCGGAGGCTGCCGTCTAACGCAGCTCATCACGGCTGCGGCCACGGC
>DAHVAB010000299.1 GCA_027314825.1 Solirubrobacterales bacterium | reverse complement strand
GCGAGCTCGTCCTCCTGCTGCGCCCGCGCGAGCTCGCGATGATCGCCGGCGAGCCGGTCGGCAGCGTCTGAGCCCGGCTCCGGCGAGACCTCTTGCGGGCGTCGCCGCCCCGGCAGCGCGCCGGGGGAGCGCTCGCCGGGGGAGCGCTCGGCGGGGGAGCGCTCAGCGGGGGAGCGCTCAGCGGCCATGTCCTGCTCCATAGGCTCGGCCGCGAAGCGGTAGCCGATGCCGAAGTGCGTGTGGATGTAGCGCCAGCCCGGCGAGGCCTTCTCCAGCTTCTGGCGGACCTTGCGGACGAAGACGTCCACCGAACGGTCGCCGCGGACCATCGCGTATCCCCACAGCCGCGAGTAGATCTCCTCACGCTCCATCACGCGTCCTTCCGCGCCGGCGAGCAGCTGGATCAGCTCGTACTCGCGCCGGGTCAGATCGAGCGAGCGGCCCGACACGAAGGCCTGGAAGTGGTCTGGGCGCACCTCCACCTCGCCGGCTAGGGTCGGCTTGGCGGGGGCCTTCTCGGAGGTGCGCCGGCGGCGGCGGGCGACGCTCTCCACACGGGCGATGACCTCCTCCGGATGGGTCGGCTTGGTGATCCAGTCGTCGGCGCCGAGGCGCAGGCCGCGGACGCGTTGGGCGACCGTGGAGGGGGCGGTGCATACGACGACGCCCAGTTCCGGCAGCGAGCTGCACAGCCGCTCGAGCCACTCCCAGGCCTGCGGGCCGAGCACGACCAGATCGACGACGAGCGCGCTGAGGCGCATCGCCGCGACCGCCTCGACGGGAACCGGGCCGGAGAGGATCCTGTGCTCGGTGCCGATCCGCTCCAGCCGCTTGCTGAGCACCTGGATGAATCCGCTGTCGCGGTCGAGCACGGCGACCCGCATGGCCGTGGTGCCCATTCGCGACGGCGCGGCTGCGCCGCCCGGCAGTGCCGATTCCTCGGTGGTGGCAGGGATGCTGACCGCCATCTGGGCAGGAGTGTAAGGGACGCCGAAGCGGACGTGTGGGCGACCCCGCCAAGGTCACAGGATGTTCACAGGGGATCCCGCAAGTAGCGCGATGCGCGCGCGGCGGCACGGTGGGGTGTTGGTGAGGCCCGCGGAGCGGGCCGCGGGTCGCGCTCTGGCCTGGATCCGGGTGGGTTGGATGCCGGCCGGCCCGCGCGCACGGCGCGGCCGGCGTGGGGCTGGGCGTGGAGAGCCGGCGGCCGGCGCGGCCGGCGTGGGGCCAGGTGTGGAGAGCCAGCCGGCCTGCGCGCTCAGCGGCCGGCAGCCGTGGCAGCGCTCGAGCGGTGGGAGGAGTCGGAGAACTCGCGGAAGAGCCCGGTGACGACGAATGCGACCTGCTCGCCGACGTCGACCGCGTTGTCGCCGACCCGCTCCAGCGCGCGGGCGACGAGGATCATGTGCATCGCCCACTCGCGCGTGTCCTGATCGTCGCCGATCTCCAGGGCGATCCTGAAGATCTCCCGGTTGAGCGCATTGATCTCGTGGTCCTGGCGAACCAGGTCCTCGGCGAGCGCGATGTCGCGGGCGGCGAAGGCGGCCTTGGACTGGCTGACCTCCGAGCGGGCGCAGGCGCCCATCTTCAGCAGCCGCTCCAGGACCTCGGAGCGCACCGGCGGCTCGTGGCCGGAGAGGGGAAGCACCTTGGCGATGTTGACGCACTGGTCGCCCATCCGCTCGATGTTCTTCATCACGTGCAGAAGGGCGGCGACGAGGCGCAGGTCGCCGGCCACCGGCGCCTGCAGGGCGAGCAGCGAGAGGATGCCCTGATGGACCTCCAGGTAGCGTCCGTCGACGCGGTCGTCGTCGGCGATCACCATTTCGGCCAGCTCGATGTCCTGGTGGGCGAGCGCCTCCAGGGTGCGTTCGAGCTGCTCGACGACGATGTCGAGCCCGCCCAGGGCGCGGCTCTCCAGCTCCTGGAGCTGGTTCTGGAAGTGGGCGCGGCTGGGGGTCGGCCCGCCGCCGGCGCGCGCCGGCATGCTTTCCGGTGACATATGGCGAGGTTAGCGCGTGCGCCACGGGCGCGGTCGGCGCTCGCCGACCGCGCCCGCTGTCTGCACGCGCTTCGCCTGTCCGGCGCTGGCCGCTACAGCGCCTCAGCGCTTCGTCGTCTGCTTTTGTGACGACCGGCGGGAGCACTGAGAAGCCCAGCGGCGAGCCCATCGTCTGGATCGACGGCTGGATCGCGAATTCGATGAACTTCTTGGTGTTGGCGGCGCCGGCGGAGCCGGGGCGGACCAGGACGTAGGTGAACGTCGACATCGGGTACGCCTTTTCCTGTTCGCGACGGAGTTCGGCCGACGCTTTGGCTTCGTAGGGGCAGTCGACGATCGCCAGCGCGTCCGCGATCGAGTTCGCGTTGCTCGGCGTCAGCTTGCTGAGCGGAGGCACTTCTTTGAGGATCGCCTTCGCCGCGGCGGCGACGTTGGGAACGGCCGGCGAGACGAACTTGCCAGCGTTGTTTTCGATGTCCACACCCTTCAGCCCGGTTTCCGCGATGTAGAACGAGGAGTTGTTGCCGAGCGCCCCGGGAGTCGAGCTGACGATCGCGGCGACTCCGCTGTTGCCCTTGCCGCCCTCGCCGGCGGGGAAGCTGACCGACGTGGCGAAGCCGACCTTCGACTTCCATTCCTTGCTGACGTCGGAGAGGTAGTGGGTGAAGGCGTAGGTGTCTCCGGAGCCATCGCTGCGGTAGACGGGAGTGATCTTCTCGTTCGGGAGCTTCTCGCCCTTGTTGAGCGCTGCGATCTGGGGGGCGTTCCAGTTGGTGATGTGGCCGAGGAAGATTGCGGCGATCACCGGCCCTGAGAGGTTGAGGTGGGAGACGCCTTCCAGGTTGTAGGAGAGGCCCGTGGAGGCGAGCGCCCACGGGATCTCGATGCAGCCGCTGCATTCCTTGGACTGGCTGGGCGTGAGCGGAGCGTCGGAGGCGCCGAAGTCGACCGTCTTGGCCGAGATCGCGGCGATGCCGGCGCCCGAACCGACGGCGCCGTAGGTCACGAGTACGCCGTCCTTCTTTTCGAATTCAGGGCCGAAGA
>DAHVAB010000298.1 GCA_027314825.1 Solirubrobacterales bacterium | reverse complement strand
GGCGAGGTCGTCAGGGACGTGAAGCCCGTGATCGGCTACGTGCATACGGGGATCGAGAAGACGGCCGAGGACAAGGCCTACTGGAAGGTGATCCCGGTCATCGAGCGGATGGACTACCTCTCCTACTACTTCAACGCGATGGCCTTCTGCACGGCGGTCGAGGCGCTGACGGAGGTGGAGGTGCCGCCGAGGGCGCAGTACCTGCGGGTGATACACCTGGAGCTCAACCGGATCGCCTCGCACCTGATCTGGCTCGGCACCTCGGCGCTGGATCTCGGCGCCAGCTCGCCGTTCCTGTACTGCCTTCGCGAGCGCGAGCACATCCTCGACATCTTCGAGATGTCCTCGGGGCAGCGGATGCACACCCGCTACTTCCAGATCGGCGGCGTGATCGAGGACATCCCGGCCGGGTTCGACGCGAAGGTGAGGGCGTTCATCAAGGAGATGCCCAAGCGCGTGGACCAGTACAGGGCGCTGCTGAACGGCAACGAGATCGCGCTGCACCGCCTGCGGGGCGTCTGCCCGCTGCCGGCCGAGACCCTGCTCGGCCTGGGCGTGACGGGCCCGCTGCTGCGGGCGGCCGGCAACCCGTGGGATCTGCGCAAGGCCGCCCCCTATTCCTCATACGATCACTTCGACTTCAAGATCCCGGTCGGCACGGTCGGCGACAACTACGACCGCTTCGCCGTGCGCGTGGCGGAGATGTACGAGTCGGTGAAGATCGTCGAGCAGGCGCTCGACGGGCTGCCGGAGGGCGAGCACATCACCTCCGACCGCAAGGTCGCGCTGCCGCCGAGGCATGAGCTTGCGACCTCGATGGAGGCGCTCATCCATCACTTCAAGCTGGTCACCGAGGGTATGCGCGTGCCGCCGGGCGAGGTCTACAGCCCGATCGAGTCCCCGCGCGGCGAGCTCGGCTGCTTCGTGCGCTCCGACGGCTCCTCCAAGCCGGCTCGGGTGCACATGCGCGACCCCAGCTTCGTGAACCTGCAGGCGCTGGCCTCGATGACCGAGGGCTCCTACATAGCCGACCTGATCGCGACGCTGGCGATGCTCGACCCGATCCTCGGGGGCATCGACCGATGAGCACCCCGACCCCGACCCCGAGCCCGGGGCAGAGCCCGGACGTGCGCCCGAGCGCCAGCGGATGGGATCGGGCCACCGACAGCGAGAAGCTGCCCGCCGAGATCCCCGACCCCGAGGTGGTGCAGGTGCCGCAGCAGCTGCGCGAGGAGATCGAAGGCCACATGGCCCTCTACCCGGACTCGACCTCCGCCGCGCTGCCGGCATTGATGGCGGCCCAGCGCGTGCACGGCTGGTGCTCGCCGGAGGCGATCGAGCAGGCGGCGTGCGTGATGAGGGTGACGCCCGCCTCGCTGGCCGCGGTGGCGAGCTTCTATGACATGTTGGAGACCTCGCCGGTCGGGCGGCACGCGATCTACGTGTGCACGAACATCTCCTGCTCGCTGCGCGGCGCCGACCGGATCTACGAGTCGATGCGCGACGCCGCTGCTGATGAGCCGGATCTGAACGTGCGCAGCTTCGAGTGCCTCGGCGCGTGTGACATCGCGCCGATGGCCTCGGTCGACGGCGTGTATGTGGGGCCGCTGGAGGAGGCGGACATCCCGCGGCTGATCGACGACGTGCGGGCCGGCCGGCCGGTGCTGGCGGCCAAGCAGCTGGCGCACCGCCCGTGCGCCGACAGGGAGGCCAACGCGTGAAGCTGCTGCTGAAGAACATCGATGAGCCGGGCCTGGCCACCCGCGCGGTCTATGAAGCCCGCGGCGGGTATGAGGCGCTGCGCAGGGCGCTCACGATGCAGCCGGAGCAGGTGCACGCGGAGATCGAAGCCTCGGGCCTGCGTGGCCGCGGCGGCGCGGGGTTCGCGATGGGCAAGAAGGTCTCCTTCCTGCCGAAGGGCGCGCCGCACAAGTACCTGGTCTGCAATGCGGACGAGTCCGAGCCGGGCACGTTCAAGGACCGCGAACTGATGCAGAAGTGCCCCCACATGCTGATCGAGGGACTCGTGATCGCCGCCTACGCCGCCGGCATCGCGGAGGCGTTCATATACATACGGGGCGAGTACGTCCTGCAGGCCGACATCCTCGATCGGGCGCTCGCGGAAGCGCGGGAGGCCGGGTATGTGGGGCAGCGGATCCTCGACAGCGAGCACACGCTCTCGCTGGTGGTTCATCGCGGAGCGGGCGCCTACATATGCGGCGAGGAGACCGGACTGCTGGACTCGCTGGAGGGTAAGCGCGGCAACCCGCGCCTGAAGCCCCCGTTCCCCGCGATCCAGGGCCTGTATCAAGGGCCGACGCTGATCAACAACGTGGAGACGCTCGCCACCGTGCCGGCGATCGTGACGATGGGCGGGCAGGAGTACGCCAGGCTCGGCACCGAGACCTCCAAAGGCACGAAGCTCGTCTCTATCTCCGGCCATGTGCAGCGGCCGGGGAACTATGAGATCGAGCTGGGCATCCCCTCCCGCGAGATCATCTACGGCCTGGCGGGCGGGCCGCCGGATGGGCGCAAGGTGAAGTGCTGGTTCCCGGGCGGATCCTCGGCGCCCGTGCTGACGGGCGACGATCTGGATGTCCCCTACGACTTCGACTCGCTCGCCAAGGCGGGGACGATGCTCGGCTCCGGCGCGATCATCGTCGCCGACGACGCCACGCCGATCCTCGACGTGGCGATGAAGGTCGCGAAGTTCTACCGGCACGAGTCCTGCGGCAAGTGCACTCCCTGCCGGGAGGGCACCAACTGGACGGTGAAGATGCTCGAACGGATCGCCGTCGGCGAGGCCACGCCCATGGATCTGGAGATCATGGCCTCGGTGTGCGAGAACATCATCGGCAACTGCCTCTGCGTGCTGGGAGACGCGATGGCGATGCCGATCGGCTCGATCATCGCCAAGTTCCGGGGAGAGCTGGAAGAGACTATGCAGGCGGCGCGGCTGCGTCACGAGCCGCTCCTCTCCGAGGGCGCGCACTCCGGAGCCGATGCGGCGCTCGCCGCCCAGGGCGCCCCCGGCCCGAGCGGTGCGCCGCAGCCCGCCGGCCCATACCAGGAGGCGCTCTGATGGCC
>DAHVAB010000297.1 GCA_027314825.1 Solirubrobacterales bacterium | reverse complement strand
CACCGGTTCACATGGCTGCCGCGTACACGGTGAGCATCCTCGCTCATGCGCGCGACCGCAGGGGCGCTGAAGCCTTCGTGCGCTACCTGCTCGGACGCGCCGGGGGCAGGGCTCTGCGAAGCAGCGGGCTGACGCCGATCACGCCGAGGCTCTCCGGCGATGCGCGCGCCGTCGCGGCAGGCTTGCGAGACGCCGTGGGCGCCCGCTGAGAGCGGTGCGGCGCTCCTGGCTGGCCAATCCGCTGCCGTGGCTGGCGGCGCTGGCCTGCCTGTATCTGATCGCGCCGGTGATCGCCTTCGTGGTGAGGCTCGGGGGCGGGGTTCAAGGATCGCCCGGCCTCGGCCCTGCGCTTCTGAGATCGCTTGCGACGGCGAGCATCTCGGCCGCGCTCGTCACGGTGCTCGGCACGCCGCTGGCGTACCTGCTCGCGCGCCGGGACGGGCCGGCCTCACGGGCGCTGCTCGCGCTCGTGGCGCTGCCGCTCGCGCTGCCGCCGTTGATGAGCGGGATCCTCCTGCTCTACTTGGTCGGCCCGCTGACTCCCATCGGCTCGTTCTTCGGCGGCGGGCTGACCGACAGCGATGTGGGCATCGTGCTCGCCCAGTGCTTCGTGGCCGCGCCGTTTCTGATCGTCGCCGCGCGCGCGGCCTTCGGGGCCGTCGACCCGGCGCTCGAGGATGTCGCCGCGGTGCTCGGCCATGGCCGCCTGGCGCGTTTCGCGCGCGTCGCGGTGCCGGCCGCGCTGCCCGGCATCGCGGCGGGCATCCTGCTGACCTGGCTGCGTGCGTTCGGCGAGTTCGGGGCGACGGTGATTCTCGCGTATCACCCGTTCGGCCTGCCGGTGCTGACCTACGTCAAGTTCGACGAGAGCGGCCTGCCGGGGACCATGGCGCCGATCGCGGCGGCGCTCGCGGCGGCTCTCATCGTGCTCGTGCTGGTGCAGCTGCGGCCGCCCGCGCGGCTGTGGCGGCGGCGAGGCACCGTCGCGAGCGCGCCGAGCGCCGGGAGCGCACCGAGCGTGGCGAGTGCGCCGAGCGCCGCGAGCGCGCCGCGGGTCGCGCCCGCCGGCGACCGAGCGCGACCGCACCGGCCGGTGACGCTCTCGTTCAGCCTGCACAAGCGCCTGGGGAGCTTCTCGCTCTCGCTGGAGCACACGGCGCAGAGCCCTCGACTCGCCGTGCTCGGCCCCTCCGGAGCCGGCAAGACGCTGACCCTGCGGCTGCTCGCCGGGCTCGCCGGCGGCGCCAGCCGTGCCAGCGGTGAAGGCGCCAACGGCAAAGGCGCCAGCCGCGTGCAGGTCGGCGATGTGGACCTCACCCGCGTTGCCGCCGAGCGCCGCGGGATCGGCTACGTGCCCCAGCAGGCGGCCCTGATGCCGCGCCGCACCGTGTGGACGCAGGTCACATTCGGCGTAGGTGCGGACCCCGCGCTCGCGGCCTGGTGGCTTGCGCGGCTCGGCCTGGCCGGCCTGGAGGGCCGCTACCCGGAGGAGCTCTCCGGCGGCCAGCAGCGGCGCGTCTCGCTGGTGAGGGCGCTCGCGATGAGGCCGCGGGTCCTGCTGCTGGATGAGCCGTTCAGCGGCCTCGACGCTCCGGTCCGCGACGGTCTGCGCCGGGATCTGCGCCGGCTGCAGCGCGAGACGGGCCTGAGCACCGTGATCGTCACCCACGATCCGGAGGAGGCGGCGCTGCTGGCAGACGAGATCATCGTTCTGGGGGAGGGCCGCGTGCTGCAGGCCGGCGAGCGCACGGATGTGCTGGGCGCGCCGGCGAGCGCCCGGGTCGCCGCGTTGCTCGGCATTCGCAATACGCGCGAGGGGCGCGTCGCCGGGCCGGACGCGATCGAGAGTGGGGGAGCGGTGATAAACGCGCCGACCGGCGGGCTGCCTCGCGGCACCGAGGTGCACTGGTGCATTCGCGAGGAGCGGATCGCCCTCGGCGAGGGAGGTGGGTATGAAGCGAGTGTCATCGACGAGGTGGATCTCGGGTCGGCACGCGAGCTGACGGTCGTGCTCGGGACGGCGCTCGAGCTGACCGTGCGCACGAGCGAGCGGGCGGGCCGCGCCGGCGTGGCGGATCGCGCGGGGTCCATGGGCCGTGCGGACGTGGAGGCACCGATGCGGGTCCGGGTGCGGATCGATCCGTCCGATATCAGCGTATGGACTGTGGCGGCGGAGCCGCATGGGGAACTGGTTGGCACGTCCGGCCGCGATGTGGCTGGCGCCCGGTGAAAAGCGTCGCCCGGGTTCGAGGAGGAGTCCGAGACCGAGACCGGACCCGGTGAGCCCGCCTGCCCCGGTGCGCTTGTCCGCCCGGCCCCGCCTGCGCCCGCCCGCCTATTCGGCGCTGTAGGTGACGTAGCCTTCGTCGTTGCGCTGGACGACGGCGAACGGCGTGCGCACCCTGCCCTCCGTCGCGATGCAATGGAAGTCACGACCCTTGCGCTCGGGTATCGCCTTCGGGCAGATGACCTTCACGTGCACGTCGCGCTGTGAGAGCACGCTCTGCTCGATCGCAAGCTCGATTCGATGCGTGTTCAGCAGAGCCTTCGGCTTGGCGGCGCCCGTCGCGGCGCCCGGCGCGGGCGTGCTGCTGGAGGCAGCCGGCTGCGAGGAGCCGCAGGCCGCCGCCAGCAGGCTCACGGCGAGCGCGGCCGCGAGCAGGCTGGCCGCTCGCGAGGGGCGGCGTGATCGCCGGCTGCTCGTCTCAGAGGACATGGACCGCAAGGCTACCGTCCGCGGAATGGCCGCGGAGGACGCCCGCCCACGGGCCTGACGCAGCTCGCGCCGCCGCCCATCGCGGCAGACCCCGAGCCCGGGCTCGCCGGTGGCGAAAACGCATGACGGCTGTCATCGGGGTGTAGTAGTGTCCCGCAGCGTCCATATGCTGGATCGCGTGTGCAGCCGCATCAGGATCACAGCATCCGGGACAGTGTCGACTCACCCGATCAGCCAGCAGATAGAAGGGATTCAGATGCGAGCAGACGAGGCGGATTTCGCTTGCGCAGGCGCCAACGGCCGCTGGGCCATGCTCGGTGCCGCATGCGCCGCGAGCCTCATGGCCATGCTCGCATGCTGCCTGCTCGCGGGGGCCTCC
>DAHVAB010000296.1 GCA_027314825.1 Solirubrobacterales bacterium | reverse complement strand
CGATCTTCTCCGCGTAGGTGGCCCGCTCATCATCCTGCTCGACGAAGGGCGGCGGATCACCCTGCTCGATGCGGGTGAGCGCCTGCACGATCAGCTCGCCGCCGATCTCACGCAGTCGCGCGGCAAGCGTCCCATAGTCGTCGTCGGGGCGGATCGGCTCTGAGGCCGACATGCACACGGGCCCGCTGTCCAGGCCCTCGGTGAGGCGCATGATCGACACCCCGGTCACCTCGTCGCCGGCCATGATCGCCCGCTCGATCGGGGCTGCGCCGCGCCACCGCGGCAGCAGCGAAGGGTGGATGTTCAGCATCGTCCGCAGCGAGAGCAGCGGCTCTCTGATCAGCGCTCCGAACGCACAGACCACGATCACCTCCGCGCCGGCCGCCTCGATACGCTCGACTGACTCCTGCTCCCCGACCCGCTCCGGCTGCGAGAGCTCGATCCGCAGTGCGCGCGCGGCCTCGGCGACCGGCGGCGCAGCCAGCCTGCGGCCCCTGCCCCTCGGGCGATCGGGACGGGTGACCGCCAGCGCCGGCCGGTGCTCGCTGGCGGCGAGCCGACGCAGGACGGCCGCGGCGAACTCGGAGGTGCCGATGAAGGCGGTGCGCAACGTCGCGGCCCAGCCCCGCAGGCGCGGGCCTAGCTCTCCTCGGCGCCCGTCTCGCGCCGAGCCTCGCGCAGCGCTCTCATCGCCTCCTTGCGCTGCGCGCGGGATATCCGGTCGAGGATCAACACTCCTTCAAGATGGTCGACCTCGTGCTGTATCACGCGCGCATGCAGGCCGTCCGCCTCGAAGGCCACCGGCTCGCCGGCGGGGTCCTGCGCGCTCACGCGCACCCTGGCCGGACGCTCCACCTCGACCTGGACGCCGGGGATGCTCAGACACCCCTCCTCTGCGGCCTCGCTCTCCTCGCTCACCCACTCCAGCACCGGATTCACGAGGGCCGTGATCGGCTCCTCCGGGTCGGTCCTGTACACGAGCACCCTGTGTAGGACGCCCAGCTGCGTGGCGGCCAGGCCGATCCCGAGCGAGTCGTGCATCAGCTGGCCCATCCGCTCGATCTCTCCCGCCAGCTGCTCGTCGAAGCGCTCGACCGGCAGCGCCTTCGCCCGCAGCACCGGATCTCCCAGCTTGCGGACGTGGCGCAGCGCGGCGTCGCGCCGCGCCCTGACCTCAGGGTCGAGCTCCTGCTCGTGCTCATCGCTCTCGTCGCGCTCTGCAACGACGTCGATCTCGCTCATAGGGGCAGTTTAGGAGCCTTCACTGCGGGTCCACGTCCACCGCGAAGCTCACCTGCCTGTGGCGCCGGTCCCGGGCCAGAGCCTGGACCGCAACGGCCAGGGCGCGCACGGCGGCGGCGCGGTCGCTCGCCTTGACCACGAGCGCTTGGCGCTCCTTGCCGCGCAGGCGAAACAGCGACGCGGGGCCGAGAATCACGGCGCCGTCGGGCCCGCCGCCGGCCTCGGCGGCGCGCTGCGACTCCAGCGCGCTGGCCAGCATCTGGCGCAGCTCCAGCGCCGCCTGCAGCGCGGGCGGCCCCTCCGCCGAAGAGCAGACGACCCGGATCAGGTGGCGGAACGGAGGGTAGGCGAGCGCCCGACGCCGTGAGAGCTCGCCCTCCAGGAAGCCGTCGCTGTCGTGGGCGGCCGCCCGCAGGATGCTGCGCGCCTCCGGGGCGATCGTCTGCACCAGCACGCGTCCCTCTGCGCCCCGCCCCACGCGTCCCGCGAGCTGTGCGACCAGGGCGAACGTGCGCTCCTCGGCCCTGAAGTCCGGGAACCGCAGCGTCGCGTCGGCATCCAGGACGAGCCCGAGTGTGACATCCGGGAAGTCATGGCCCTTGGCGACCATCTGGGTTCCGAGGAGCACTCCCGCCGGCGCGCGCTCGAACCGGCTGAGCAGCTGGGCGGCGCCGGCCGAGGCCGTGTCCGCGTCGAGGCGGAAGACCGGAAACGACCCGTCGTCCAGCACGGCTCGCAACTCGTCCTGGAGGCGCTCGGTACCGGCGCCGTGACGGGCCAGGGTGCTGGAGCCGCACTCGCAGCGCGCGGGGATCGGCTCGCGGTGATCGCAGTGATGGCATGCCAGCCGCCGCTGGGCCCTGTGCATCACGAGCGCCACGTCGCAGTTTGGGCAGCTCCACACCGACCCGCATGCTCGGCAGGAGAGGAAGTTCGACCACCCGCGCCGGTTGAGCAGCACGATCGCCTTGCCGCCGCGCTCGCGCAGCGCCGCCAGCGCGTCGTGGCTCGCCGGGTGCAGACCCGAGCGCTGCCCGCGCATGTCGAGAATCTCCACCGCCGGCAGCGGCCGGCCGTCGACCCGCGAGGCGAGGCGAAGCCTGCTCATCCTGTGAACGCTCTCCGGACGGGGAGTGGCGCTGCCCGCCACGAGCAGGGCCCCGGCCCGGCGCGCGCGGCGCAGCGCGACCTCGCGGGCGTCGTAGCGGGGATCGCCCTCGTGCTTGTAGGAGGACTCGTGCTCCTCGTCGATCACGATCAGCCCGAGTTGGCCGACCGGCGCGAATATCGCGGAGCGGGGGCCGATGCACACACGCGCCTCGCCGGCCCGCATCCGCCGCCACTCCTCGCGCCGCTCCACCGGCCGCAGGCGCGAGTGCATGACCGCGACCGTCTCGCCGAACCGCTCCAGAAAGCGGCTCGTGATCTGCGGGGCCAGCGCTATCTCCGGTACCAGCACGATCACGCCGCGGTCCCGGGCGAGGGCGGCGGCCGCCAGCCGCAGGTACACCTCCGTCTTCCCGGACCCCGTCACCCCCTGCAGCAGCCGCGGCTGCGGGTCACCGGGCCCTGCGATCGCGCCGAGCAGATCCTCCACGGCCTCGCGCTGCTCGACGGTCAGCGGCGGCGGCTCGGCGCGGTCGCGGCCGGCGCCGAGGCGCACATGGGCCGGCCGCCGGGACTTCAAGCCGCGCGAGCGGCCGCTCAGCTGACCCCTCGTCAACCCCGGCGGCAGCAGCAGCCGCAGCGCTCGCGGGACGGTCGAGCAGTACTCGGCGGCGATCCACCCTCCCAGCTCGACGAGGTCGCCAGGCAGCGCGATCCCGAGCGCTCGCACGGGCGTCAGCAGCCTGCCCTCGGCGACATCGCTTCTCCGCGCGAT
>DAHVAB010000295.1 GCA_027314825.1 Solirubrobacterales bacterium | reverse complement strand
GCGATCGCGCGCAGCTCATGCAGGTCCTGCTGCTCTGAGAGCCCCAGCACCGTCTCCCGCAGCCGCTCCACCTCGTCGGCTCCCAGCGCGAGCGAGGCGTTGGTGTTGAACTTCTCGATCACCTCCGCGGCGCTCATCGGGTTGTCCGGCCCTCCCCGCTGGTAGGGAAGGCGCGCCTCGCGGGTGCGCCCGTCGCGGGTCGTGATCCTGATCCCGCCGGGCAGTGCCCGGGGGAAGGTCTCGAACTCCTCCACCTCGTAGCGCACGCGCCCGGCCAGCGCGAGCACCTCCTCGTCCGCGATCGCGCGGTCGGTGTAGGTCGCCACGTCGACCCCGCCGCGCACCAGCAGCGCCGCCACCGAGTAGGGAAGGCTGAACTTCGCCTCGTACTCGCTGCGCGGCCTGTGCTTGGCGTCCAGCGGCTCCAGCACGAGCGAGACGCCGGCCTCGGTGGTGAGCGCGACGATCTCCTCGATCTCCTCCGCCTCTATCGGCTGCTCGGCGATCAGCTCGCGGGTGGCGTCGAGCGAGGCGTGGATGTAGTGACAGGCCGGATAGGGCTTGAACGCGATGTTGGGTGTCTCCCAACGCTGGCCGAGATCTGACAGCGCGGACTCCAGGTCGTCGTCCACGCTGCGGTCGAGATAGGCGTTATAGAACCCGAAGCGGCCCTCGAAGACGCTCGCCGGTCCGGTGGCGCCGTGGGCCGCCAGGCGGGCGGCGAAGACGCCGGCGTGTGCCGCCCAGCCGGGGTGCAGGCGCTTGGTCGCCGATCCGTCGGAGAGGAACTCCAGCAGCCCCGAGGCCATGCTGCCGGCGATGCCGAGCGCGTTGGTGGTCGTCCTCGCGTCCAGCCCTCGCAGGCGCGACACTGCGGCCGCCGCACCGAAGACGCCGCAGATTCCCGTCGGGTGAAAGCCGCGGGCGTGGAAGCCGGCGCCGGCGAGCATGCCGAGCCGGATCACGACCTCGTTGCCCGCCACGATGGCGGCGAGCAGCTCGGAGCCGGAGGCGCCCTGCTCCTCGGCTGCAGCGAGGGCGGCGGGCATCACCGCGACGCTCACGTGCGCGATCGCGCCCGCGTGAGTGTCGTCGAAGTCGAGGGCATGGCAGATCGATCCGTTGGCGAACGCCGCATCGGCGGAGGGCAGGCCGCCCTCGACCCCGATCGCCGTGGCGGGCCCGCTGAGACCCGGCTCCATGATGGCGGCTCTGACATAGTCGGCCACGCCCAGGCTGTGGGCGGCGAGCCCCGTGCCGAGCGTGTCGAGGATGTGCAGCTCGGCGGCGTGGCGCACCGGGTCGGGCACCTGCTCGATCTGAAGCGTTGAGGTGAACGAGGCGAGTCTCTCTGCGGCGGTCATCGTGTTGCTCCTCTCAGGGGTTCCGGTTCCGGGCGCTCAGACGGACGGCTCCGGGCGCTCAGACGCTCCACTGCGCGTCGGTGCCGGGGAACGTGCCGGTCACCTCCGGCGCGCCTCGGCGGTAGACCATGAACGTGCGCCTGTACTCGATCACGACCTCGCGGCGCTGGTTGATTCCGCGGCAGCGGACGGTGACGATCCCGACGTTGCGGCGGGTTTTCGACTCTCTGGTCTCCAGAACCTCGCTTTCGGCCCAGAGCGTGTCGCCGACGTAGACCGGGTTGGGCAGCCGGATGTCGGTCCAGCCGAGGTTGGCCGTCGCGTTCTCGCTGGTGTCCGGGACGGTCATGCCGGCGATCAGCGAGAGGGTGAACGTCGAGTTGACGAGCGGCTGCCCGAACCTGGTTCTCTTGGCGAACTCGTCGTTGAAGTGCACCTGGTTGGTGTTCAGCGTCAGCAGCGTGAACCACTGGTTGTCGGTCTCGGTCACCGTCTTGCCGAGGCGGCTCTTGTACACGTCGCCGACCTCCATGTCCTCGAAGAAGCGTCCGCGCCAGACCTTCGGCGCGGGCTCGCCCGCGGGGGGCGTGGCGCCGCCGGGAGCGGGGCCGCCGGGCGTGGCGCCGCCGGAAGCTTCGGCGGCTGCGGCGGGCGTCTCGCCCGCGCCGGTCGCGGCGGCTGTGTCGGCGTCCATCCGAGCACCTCCATGGTCGGGGGAAGCAGGAGCCATAAGGTCCGCAGAGCATATATCGGACATTTAGCCGTGTCAACGTGACGGGTCGCCGATTCAGCCCCATCCCGCGGGATCGCGCCTCCGCACCGGGGCTCGCGGGCAGCCGTCCCGGCCGCGGCGGCGGCGCCCGCCGGGGTGCCGCGAATGGCTGGCTTTCCGGCCAAACAGCGCCATTTCATGCGCTGCTCGCTCGGGGACGGCGGAGGTCGGGGCGGCGATGGGGGCCGCGGGATCGAGTCAGGCAACCCTTGCGCGCTGCGGCCGTGAGATGTTAGGCTTGCACTCTGTCGGGCTTAGACGTCTAGGCTAAATTCTGTCCCGCTCGCAGGGAGGGGAAGGAAGATGAAGGCTGTTCGCATCCACGAGTTCGGCGGTCCCGAGGTCCTCACCTACGAGGATGTCGAGGTCCCGCAGCCGGCGGACGGCCATGTCCGCGTCAAGGTCGCAGCGTGCGCGCTCAACCACGTCGACGTCGACATCCGCGAGGGCGTCTCCCGCTTCGAGGTGCAGTTCCCGCTGACGCTCGGGCTGGAGATCGTCGGCACCGTCGACGAGGTGGGACCGAACACGGACACACCCTTCAAGCAGGGGGACCGGGTCATGCCCTACCTGCTCGGCGGCGTGATGATCGGCGAGGCGTTCCTCGGGGTCTCCGGCGACGGTGGATACGCGGACTACGTGACCTGTCCGGCCAGTCAGCTCGTGGCCATCCCTGACGAGATCGACGACTGGGTCGCCGCGGCCAGCCTGCAGGTCGCATTCGGCACCTCCTGGCACATGCTCTTCACGCGCGGCAACCTGCGGATCGGCGAGACCGTGCTGATCAACTCGGTCTCCTCCGGGATCGGCTCGGCCGCCGTGCAGCTGGCCAAGCTGGCGGGCGCGACCGTGATCGGGACCTCCAGCAGCGCCGAGAAGCTCGCGGCCGCCACCGAGCTCGGCATGGACCACGGGATCAACTACAACGAGCAGAACGTGCCAGAGGCGGTCATGGAGATCACCGGCGGCGCCGGCGCCGACCTCGTCTACGAGCATGTGGGCGGCGAGCTATTC
>DAHVAB010000294.1 GCA_027314825.1 Solirubrobacterales bacterium | reverse complement strand
TGGCGGGTTCCAGCGGGCGCCGCGGGTGTTCTCGGCCTCCGGCGGGTAGTCGCCGTACATGTGCCGAAACGTCTGGCCTGCCCACGGGCCAGACTCGATGGCCTGCAGTCGGTCGAGCAGTTCTGGCGGGTAGACCACGAGCGCTGCCGGCGGCGGTTGCTAGATGTAGGCGCCGTCGCGTAGCTGGGCGATCAGCGCGAGCACGTCATCGAGCCGGCCCTGCTGGATGCGGTCGGCGGGACGCTCGCCGCCGAGCAGGCGATGCGGCGCGAACAGCCACAGGCGGGCCTCGTCTGGCTCGTAGAGTTCGGCGAGCTCATCGACCAGCCACTCGAGCGTGAGCAGTCGTTGCAGACGGTCGGGCTGCGGTTCGACCTTGCCGGTGCGCCAGCGCGAGACGGTCTGCGGCGTCGTGTCGAGTAGCTGCGCGACCTCGCGTGACTTGATGCCGCCGTGGGCGCGAATCGAATCCAGACGGCTCGCAACCGCGCTAGCCATGACATGCTCCTCGCATATACATCGACGTGAACATTACCATGAACACGGCTCGCGTCAGGCGGGACGCTCGCGCAATGCGCGGCTCCGATCGCACCAAGAACGAGCCGTGCTTGACCTCGGTGTTCTCACGGACCTACCGTGGATCGCGTTCTGCGCAGAGCGCGTCGCGTCGCGTCCTGGCTCGATCGCCTCTTCGATGCGCCGGGCGAGCGTGTCGATGGTTTGCGCGGCCTCGCTGACGGCCTCGATCGCGCCGTTCTCGCCCCAGCCGGCGATGTAGGGGATCGACTCGCCGCCGACGTCCATGCCGACGCTTGCGGCGACGATGTAGGTGACGGTGTCGACGATCACCTCGGCGCGCTGGTGGCCGTAGTGCTGGTAGTCGATGCCGAGCGCGTGCGTGAGCTCGTGGATCAGCGCGCGTACCCGGGCGTTTGCGGGAGCGGCAGCGTCGATCACGATCCGCTTGGCCTGCGCGTCGCACCATCCGCCGGCAGGACCGGCGATCGCCTCGAGGCTGACGGTGAACTGGATGCTGGCCGCGAATGCGGTCAGCGGCTCCAGCAGGTGGCTGTGGCTATCGCCGCTGATCGGCTGTTGCGGCGGGTGCAGCGCGACCGGGCTGCCGGAGGGCAGCGGGTCGACCTGGGAGTAGTCGAACACGGAGACGACCTTGAAATGCACGATCGTCTCCCCGGTCTCCTGGTCGGTGTCGGGGTCGCGCTCCTTGACCATGATCGGCGCGAAGATACGGATCGCTTTCTCGCCCTTGCGGACGCAGTAGCCGAGGTCGAGCCATGCTTTGAACCCGGCGACGAATGTCGCCTCGGGCTTGGTGAACGCGATCAGCAGCTGGTTTGCGAAGCTGTAGCGTGAGAGCCCGTTGCGGGCGCGGACGCTGACCCACCGCTGCCAGCCCTCGGTTGAGAGCAGCGCCTGCGCGGACTGCTCGATGCGCTGCCGGTCGGCCGTGCGGCGTGCGGCGCGCTCTGCCTCTGTCGGCTTCTTGTTGGGCATCGTGGACTGTCCTTTCGGTTGCTGGCCCCGCCCTGTGCGGGGCCGATCCCGACTCCCCGCGCACGCGGCAGCGTGCGAAAAGCGGGAGGGCTCGGCACCGCACAGTCCGCCGCGGAGCCCGCTTATGGCGTTGCGGCTTGGGACGGCATCGCCGGGCCTGTCGGGAGCGGCTGCCCTGTGGCTGGGGAGGTTTCGCCACGGCAGACCGGGCAGAGCCGCGCCGGCGTGTTCTTGTAGTTGTGCAGTCGCCGCTCCAGGCGCCGGTCGCCTGGCCATGTGCGCACGACCTCGAAGTCGATGCCGACCGAGCCGGCGGCGCGCAGCAGCGGCGAGCCGGCGCCACAGCGATGCTCGGAGATGCGACGCGAAAGGTCGGCGGTGAAGCCGAGGTAGTGACGCGCGTGACGGTAGGGCCGCTCGAGATGGATCAGATAGACCACTCCGCCCACCGCCGACTGTCCGTCGTGGCGGGCGCTCACCGGACGCTCCCTTCGTGGCTGCGCGCGACCTGCGAGCACCGGGCCAGGGCCGGCTGCGACTCGTGGCGCGACCGGCCTGCGGCCGTCTGCCGCGATTCGCTGGCCAGCTGCGTGGCGAGGCGATCGAGTGCGGCTTTCGCCGCGGCGAGCGTGGAGCCTGGGACCGCCGTCTCGACGATGATGCGCCCGTCGGTTACGCGCTGCTCGCGAAAGAGGCTGTAAGGGCGAAGCGCGCCGGCGAGCTCTGCGGCGATCTCTCGCCAGGCAGGGTCGACCCCGGCGGTGTGGCTTGCGAGTTGCTCGATCTGCGCTTCGGCGTGCTCGAGCGCCTGGACCAGCTCGTCGTAGAGCTTGGCCTTTGCGCGCAGACCGCGCAGCTCGGCGCTTGAAGCTGGCATCTGGCGACTCCTTCCTGGAGGGTTGCGGGCCGGCCCGCCGGGCCAGCGGAACGGATCTGCCGCCCGGCGGGCCTGTCTGCTCAGGCGGCGAGCGCTTCTTCCTCGGCGAGGGTCTCTTCCTCGGCGGGCTGCTCGTCGTCGTCTTGCTGCTGCTCGCTGGCGGCGGCCAGGTCGCGGCGACCGTTTGCTGCAAGGTCGCGCTCGCGCTTCTCATGCTCTTTGGCCTCGCGCTAGATCGCGCGCTGCAGCTGCACGTGTGTGCCGGGCAGCAGGTCCTTGGTGAGCGCGAGGAACGCCTTGCGTGCAATGTCCTTGTGCGAGTCGGGCAGCACGGAGCCACGCCGCTTGCTGCCTGGAAGCACGAGTTGCTGGGCGTAGTGCTGGCAGGCGTAGACGGTCAGCGTGCGGCCGTAGAGCTCGCCAGCGCCTTTGGCGGCGTCGATGAACCCCCACATCCACTTGACGGCCTCCTCAGCCTCGCCGTAGGCGACCTTCGTCTTGCCGCGCCGACCGCTCTTGAGGATCGGCGTGCTGGTCTTGCGGTGCCGGTCGAAGACGAGTCGCAGACCGTTGGCGGCGATCACCTGCACCACCGCCTCGCGACCGGCGCCGTAGGGCCGCGCCCCGTTGCCGAGCAGCCCGTAGGCGAAGAACCGCGCGACGTTGATCTCGGCCGGATTGACGGTGGCGAGCTTCTGCTGCAGGTGCGCGCCAAGGTCGAGGTTGACGTTGTGCGCGCGGCGGGTCAGCTCACGCACGTTGGCGCGAT